>DASYSW010000383.1:0-11260 GCA_036002905.1 Chitinophagaceae bacterium | reverse complement strand
TTCTTCATTTTGTGTAATTGGTTTTGTTGTTTCATCCCATTTTGTTTTTGCCTCGGGGTCATATAAACTCAGCAAAACGTTTTTTCCTGCTTTACGGTTTAACAACCTTGACCAATCCATATTTTCGGTAATAGGTTCATCATCTATTTTTTCAATGACGACTCCCTTTTTGATCTTTGTTTTTGCATTGGTAAATGGTCCACCTTCCAAAACTTCCATCACTTTTACTCCGTCGCCATCATACATTTCATCATAGAGCAAACCGAGGCTGGCAGTGGCGTCCGTATTTTCCTGGAGTCTTGCATAACGTCCTCCTGTGTGTGATGCATTTAACTCACCTAAAAATTCACTCAGCAATTCCTGGAAATCATAATTATTATTGATATGCGGCAGAAACCTTTCATAAGTTTGGTGATACTTATCCCAATCTACTCCCTGCAATTTTGGATCAAAGAATTTCTTTTTTACCTGCCTCCACGCGTGATCAAATATGTAAGTCCTTTCAGAAGCGGCCTGTAGAACCATTTCACCGTTTACCGTTACGGGACTTATTTTTCCGCTTTCTGCATCAACCTTTACAATTTTTCCATCACTTACTACGAACAAACTCTTTCCATCTTTCGAAATATCCATACCTGCCGGACCACCATCCAATTTGGCTACGAGCTTTGTTTCTTTCGTTCTTGGATTGGTCATCCACAGATCATAACCTTTCTCCATTTTTGCTGCGAAGAAGAGTTTGTCACCATCACTGTTTAAAGTGTAGTCCGAAATATTTCCTGAATTAATGGTGAGACGGATCTTGCGGTTTTCGATCCCCGTAAATAAAGGTTCCCAATTTTTATTCGGCGGAGTGATCTTTGCACTGGTGTCTTTCTTTGCTTCTTCTTTATCCTTATCTTCTTTTTCTTTCAGTAACGCAAACTCATCCTTGGTGAGTTTGAATCGATCAAAAGCATCCTGGTCAAAGAACATGGCATAAATGTCAACTTCTCTCGCGCCCTGGAAGGCCAAGGGTTTTTTCCCATCGCGGTCGGTTGTCCATAGCATGGCTTTACCCCCAAAAGCCCATTTGGCGCTGCCGTCAAAAAAACCGCTTTGAGTAAGATTCATTCTTTCACCAGAACCATCTGCCTTCATTGCGGCTACTTCACTCGAAAAAACGCGGCCCTCATTAGAGTTAAAGGCAAGCCATTTTCCATCGGGTGACCAGGTGTAATATTGATCGCCATCTGCATAGGAAAAATTGACTCCTTTCGGCACAATTGTGCGGCTTTTCTTCGATGCGATGTTATATACTTTCAAAACATTTCTCTCGTCGAGGTAAGCGATTTCTTTTCCATCCGGAGAAATTTCTGGCTGAAATTCATCATCATCCGTTGCGATTAATGGTTCTTCTTTTACAACGGTTGAAGCATAGAAATAAGGTTCTTCCTTTCTTTCAATATAAGCCCGATAAATATCCCAGCTGTTTCCACGCTCAGATGCATAGTAAAGAGAACGACCATCAGGGCTGAATTCAACGGATCTCTCCTGCTGTGGTGTATTGGTGATCCGTTTTGTAAGACCACCCTCGACGGAAGTAACAAACACTTCACCTCTTACAACAAACGCAATTTCTTTCCCATTAGGAGAAAGAGCGGTTTGCGTAATACCGGTGTTAACGGGAAGAATTTTTTCATCATTGGTCCTGCTGTCTGTATTTATCGTGATGTTTACTTTTTCAGGAGAACCATTTTCTTTCATAGTATATATCTCGCCGTTGTTGGTAAAACAAAATGTTCCGTCCCCGGCACGGCTTAAAAAACGAACCGGGTTGTCCTTGAATTTAGTAAGTTCTGTTACGCTGCTTTGGCCGCCGATCGTTCCTTTGTAAATATTTTGAGCGCCGCCGTCCCGTTCACTTAAGTAGTAAAATGTGTTGTCATCATTGCCCCATACCGGTTCGCGGTCTTCGCCCTCATACGATGAAACCTGGATGTACTCATCTTTTTTTGTGTCGTATACCCAGATATCTCTTGTTACCGAAGAAGTGTGATGTTTGCGATACGCATCTTCATACCCTTTTCGATCCTGGAAAATAATTTTATCGCCTTTGCTGTTAAAACGAGCAAACTCTGAACCTGCTGATAAGAACATCACGGAACGGCCTCCCCCAACGGGTACTTTGTACAATTTTTGAAACAAATTTCTTTGGGGAAATCGTGAACTGGTATAAATATCATTGCGTGTTGTGCCGAACAGGACATATTTCCCGTCAGGCGTAAAATCATAGGGCAAGTCTGTAGCCGAATGATATGTGAGTCGTTTTGCTTCACCGCCACTGGCCGGCATTATATACACATCAAAATTTCCATAGCGATCACTGGCGAAGGCGAGCCATTTGCCATCGCGACTAAAAACGGGCATGTAATCATACGCTTCATGGATAGTAAGGGGTATGGCTTCACCGCCACTACTGGCGACTTTGTACAGATCACCTTTGTAGCTAAAAACGATCGTTTTCCCATCAGGTGAAATCGCGGGATATCGCAGCCATAATGGAGTATTTTGAGCAGTAAGTTGAAATGTTATAATCAACGCAACAGTCAATTGCAAGAATAGTTTTTTCATAAACTTACGTTTGGAGGAAATTAAAGGTAGCAACAAATGCCATCTAACGATCGCCGCTTATAAAAACTCTGGCAAGTCACAGGAATACGAGATTTAGCTAAGGGCGGAAAGTGTGCAACCCCCTGCGTAATCCTTTGTGAAACTTCGTGACTTTGCGACCTGGTGGCCGAAAAAAATTCATCCCGCATGCGGGACAAAGTATCGCAAAGAGAAGACAGGCGTCGCTTTCAGATAGCCCAGGATTACAAAGCCAGGTTAATGCTGTTCGCTTTTCAGGAAGAGCAAGATTGTATTCAGGTCTGTATTGATATCTCCATCGTCGGTTAGAAATTTGTTTGCACGGTTAAGTACCTCTGTATTCTTATTTTGCTTTCCGTATTGGATCAATGACTGTTTAAGTTCAACGAGGAATTTTGAATAATCATCTAATCCCAGGTCCGCGATAGTGGAATCGGCAGAGATATATTGGTGTCCAAAACTTCTTTCTTGTTGAGCGTTCGCTTCAATTATTTTTTCATTCCATGCCAGGGCATTTTCTACCGAGGCAATAATATTTTCAAGACTGAGCCCGGCTTGACTGCGGGCCTCTTCATGCAACCAGTCTTTTCGCTTCAGTTCAAAATTTCTTCCGAGGTAAAGTTTTCTTACCTGTTCATCATCCGCCAGTTCTTCAGCGGTTCCTTGCTTAAAGATCTTTCCTTCGATCAGTAAATAAGCCCTGTCGCAAATCGATAGTGTTTCAGTAACGTTATGATCCGTGATCAGGATGCCGATGTTTTTGTATTTCAGCTTAGCAACGATCGATTGAATATCCTCAACCGCAATGGGATCAATGCCTGCAAAAGGCTCGTCGAGTAAAATAAATTTCGGGTCAACAGCCAACGCTCTCGCGATTTCCGTTCTTCTTCGTTCGCCCCCGCTCAGCAAATCGCCATTGCTTTTACGTACATGGTGAAGACGGAATTCATCCAGCAGCGTCTCCATTTTTTCCTTTTGTTCCGCTTTACTGAGGTCTGACATTTCAAGTACCGCGGCAATGTTGTTTTCTACACTAAGCTTTCTAAAAACAGAAGCCTCCTGGGGTAAATAACCGATGCCCATCCGGGCCCTTTTGTACATCGGCAGACTTGTAATGTTTTCCTCATTCAAAAAAACATCACCTTCATCCGGTTTTATCAATCCTACGACCTGGTAAAATGTGGTCGTCTTTCCCGCACCATTTGGGCCAAGCAAACCCACAATTTCCCCCTGGTTCACTTCAATGGAAACGTGATTCACTACGATACGACTGTTATAACGCTTTACAAGGTCCCGGGTAGAAATAGTGATGCTCAATGAAAACGATTTGGGCAAAAATACCAGAACATATTTGATTGCGAAAGAAGCCGGGGGAAGTTTTGCAAAACGTTGAGAGCGTGAGACGCGAAACGAAAGATGTGAAAAGTGAAACCCCGATAGCTTTCGGCACATACTCACCATTCACAATTGACCATTCACAGATCTTCCTTGCTGGCTCTTTTCAGGAGCTCCTTTTCTTCTTCGGTCAAATGACTGTACCCTTTCTGGTTGATCTTATCAAGTATTTCATCAACCTTTTGTTGAGTAAGGTTAGGAGTTTTTGTGAAGGGCTGTGTTTTGGATTTGTAGAACAGTTCCTGTTTTACCTTTTTTCTTTTTGCAGGTTTCGAGGGATTAAAAAGATTATTGAACCAATCGTAGAAATTGTTCATCCATTCACTTCCATCATAACCTTTTCGCAGGGTATAAATAAACAGGTAGCCTGCTAATGCACCGGCGAGATGTGCAATATGTCCACCGGAATTAGCGCCCGGTATTGTGGCAAGGTCAATGATCAAAAAGATCATGGTCAGGACCCATAGAGGAATGCCACCACTGAGCATAGGAAAAATTCTGTAGCCGGGGGCGATGGTTGTCGTTGCAATTGCTATTGCCATGATCCCGGCAGATGCTCCTACTGCGTTTGCGTTATCAATGTGTTCCTTTAGAGTTGGAATCACGTGGAAAGCCCCCACAAACGCAATAGCGCCGGCCAGCGCTCCATAAATGTAGACGGGAATAATTTTTCTGCTGCCGGTCAGATCCTGAAAAATATACCCAAACGCCCAAAGCCAAAGCATATTACTGATAATATGCCACACACTATAATGATAGAACATGTGGGTGATCAGCGTCCATGGCTTTTTTACAAATTCGTGAAGGCTGGCAGGTAAAGCAAGATTGTTATAAATGTCGTTGCCAAAATTGATGTCTGCTGCTGGCTGATCATAGCTGAAATAGTAGATGACCTTTACAAATGCAAACAAGACGAAAATGACCAGGTTAATGGCGATCAACATCACTAAAGCATTGCCGTCCTGTCCCAGCGATAAACGGCGTTTGTATTCTTTCTCGTAATAGCTCATACCGGTCAACTGTCAATTTAATGTCCTGCTGTGAAAGATTGAGGATGCAGCGCGGGGGCCCTACTCACCACTCACCATTCACCACTCACAAAATTAATATAACGTTTTGCGATTGGTTTTGTTCCAAATAAATACAATAATAAAGCCAGTAATAGCGCCGCCGAGGTGAGCAAAATGAGCCACATTGTCACCGCTGGTGTTAGAGAAACCACCGAAAAGATCAAGTCCTACCATGATCAATACCATCCATTTTGCTTTTATCGGGAAAGGAATAAATAAAAAGATCAACTCCGTATTTGGAAATAAAAAAGCAAAGGCTGCGAACAGACCCATGATTGCACCCGAAGCACCCAGTGCTGGCGCGACCGAGCCAAAGATTCTTTCGGGTGTTACGGGGTTTCCTGCCGCTATGTCCTGCATCAGTTGCTCACATCTTAAGTATTGCATGGCCAGGTGAAGGGCAGCTGCTCCAATGCCCGATGCCAAATAAAAAAATAAAAAACGTTTGGGACCCCAAACATTTTCCAGCACTCTCCCAAACATCCACAGGGCAAACATGTTGAATAGAATATGAGCGAACATGGAAGGTGAATGGGAAAACATGTGGGTGAATACCTGGTAGGGCTGAAACTTCTGGTATTCATCCAGGTAATTTTTTTCAACTAACAGGCTATGGAGAGTTCCGGGCATGATCGGATAGAGCATGAACCTTTCGGTGAGATGATCGATCGTTAGCTGTCCTACAAAAACAAGTACATTGATGATAATGAGATTTTTAACAACGGGCGGAAAATTGCTTGGCCTGTAATATCTGAAGTCGCTCATGCGGTAAAGTTAATAGTTATGCTTTAAGCAAAAGGGAAGAATTGTTTTGGAAGGCGTGTTAAATTTCATTGCAACCGGATAATTCGTTATTTTACTTTATCATTAAACTTTAGCCCTGCATGACACCAAAACACGTGAGAAAGACGGGCCTCCTGATTCTGGGCATTTCATTTACTGCACTCGCATTTCCGCAAAAGAACTCTAATCCAAAAATTGGCAAGAATGAAACCGAGGTCAGTTCATTTATAATGAATGATAATGATGTGGCATTCGGGGCCGAAGTAGTGTATAGGTTCTCAGTAACAAAAAATTTAAAGATCGGTGGTGGGGTCCTGTACGGAGTTAATTACGAAGGTGGCCACGGTAAACCGTTTGGATATGGAGTTGTCTTTGCAGATGCAATGCAATTTCTCGGTCAACGCCAGAAATGGAGTTTTGGTGGGCAAATCGGGCAGGGGATCTATAACCACGACTATGGCTACGATCTGAAGCTAAAGGCGGGGGTCTACTATTCGATCTCCTGTAATTACCGGGCGATGGTTTCAAAGCGAGTGCTTTTTAGCACCTCCTTGCTTATGGGTAAACGAAATTTTCATCCAGACTATTGGCCAGGCAATTCTGGTTTCCTGGGTTTAAGATTTGGAATTGTTTTTTGATTTATTGATGGCGCAAGTCGTGCCACGGTTGGCCGCACCCAAAATAAAAAGAAGAAGCTAATCAAACCGTGGCACGACTCCTGTGATGCATCATCATTTCAACTTCAACTGCACTACATTCTCGATATGATGGGTGTGAGGGAACATATCTACCGGTTGAATTTTTGTCACCGCGTATTTTTCATCAAGCTGGCGCAGATCTCTTGCTTGTGTTGCGGGGTTGCAGCTTACATACACCACTACAGGCGCGGCTATGTCAATGATTTTTTTCACCAGCTGTTGATGCATGCCCGCTCGAGGCGGATCCGTGACAATAACATCCGCCTTACCATGTTGAACAAAAAATTCATCGGAGCAGATATCGATCACGTCCCCGGAATAAAATTCCGTAGATAATGATAGATTATTTAGTGCCGCATTTTCCCTGGCATCATGCACTGCCGCTTGAATCATTTCAACACCAATAATTCTTTTTGCTTTTTTGCTTAAGAAAATTCCAATGCTTCCCGTTCCGCAATAGAGATCATAGACTATTTCATTTCCGGTCAATTCTGCAAATTCCCGTGCTACTTTATACAACTGTTCTCCCTGTCTTGTATTGGTTTGAAAAAAAGACGTCGGGCCGATCTTAAGTTCAAATTCTTCCAACCTTTCAATCACATAACCCTTGCCATGATAAGCTACCGGCTCAAGATCACTCAGGCTATCGTTCCATTTTGGATTGATCGTGTATAATAAGGTTGTGACACCCGGAAACTTTTGCAGCACAAAATCAAGGAGTCTTTCTCGTTTTTCTTTGTCCTCTTGCCCGAAAACAATATTAACCATGACCTCTCCCGTTGTGCAGATGCGTAACTGCATTGTTCGCACGAAGCCCTGGTGATTTTTTATATCATAAAAAGAATAGTTGTTCGATTTTGCAAACTCTTTTACCGCAAGACGAATGGCATTGGTTGGTTCGTCCTGCAGATAACACGTTTTAATATCGATGACCTTATCAAAAATGCCTTTGGCATGAAAACCGGCCACGTTTTCTTCGGCGGAAACGGTAGGGTCTTTTAGTTCTGACTCCAGGAGAAAACGCCTGTTGCTAAATGTATATTCCAGTTTATTACGGTAAAATTTATCATGGCTGGCCCCGATGATCGGCAACATTGGAGGCAGTGCAACTTTGCCAATACGAGTCAAATTATCTTCAACTTGCTTTTGTTTGTACTCCAGTTGTTTTTTATAGGGCAGCATTTGCCATTGACAACCACCGCAAACGCCAAAATGAGAACAAAATGGTTCTACCCGTTCCTTTGAATATTCGTGAAATTGAACAGGATACCCCTCCGCCCAGTCTTTTTTATTCTTGAAGAGTTTTACATCAACCACGTCACCTGGTACGGCACTTTCAATAAAAACCACCTTGCCATCCACTTTTGCAAAGGATTTTCCTTCGGCGGCGTAACCATCAACTTTTATCCTCTCTAATATTATATTTTTTCTTTTTCTCACGGCGCAAAGCTAAAGTTTCAGAAGTTCAAATGGTTCCAAAGTTTCAGTGGTTGATTGCAACGATTTCCTCGCTTTTGACATCCTCTGATAACCCAAACTTCAATGTTCTAGCCCTGTAATAAGTGTCGAAATCAAGCTTTCGGACACGTAGGACCTTTGAAATCTATAAAACCCTGACTCCCATAAAATAACCTTAAACCTCAGACGTTTACTAAATGCCTTTGAATATCTTAAATATCTTTGCCGCTTATTCAAGCCTCATGAAACGAGTTGTACTATTATCTGCTTTAATCACTTCAATCTGTTCATTTGCTCAAAAATCGGGGTACGAGATCAGGGTTGTTTTTAAGCCTTTCAAAAATCAGTATATCTATCTTGGCCATTATGAGGGTAAACAATTACCGGTCATCGATTCTGCCCTGGTAAATGACAACAGTGAAACCGTATTCAGAGGCGCAAAAGCTTTACCCGGAGGGGTCTATTTAATTGGTTATCCCAATAAGCAGGGTTTCTTTGAGTTTTTAGTAGGCAAGGATCAATTTTTCTCTATCAAGGCTGATACTCTCAATCTCCAGCACCTCAGTTTTACTAATTCGCCGGAGAATGATCTTTTTATTGCCTACCAGCAATATATGGCCGTAAATGGAAAAAAGGTAGACAGTGCGCAACGGGCGTTATCGTCGGCGAGGTCTAAACAAGATTCAGCTGCCTTAACTGACCTTATTTTAAAAACCAATAAGCAAATCAGAGAATACAGGGGCGATATAATAAAACAACATCCCGACGCTACGCTGAGCTTTCTTCTAAAAATGCTAAGAGAGCCGGAAGTGCCGGCGGCATCGCAACAACCCGGGGGGAAGTATGATTCCACGTATGCCTGGCAGTATTACAAATCGCACTTCTGGGATGGGATCAATTTTTACGATGAGCGACTTGTACGTACTCCGATCTTTGAAGGTAAACTGGATAAATATTTTGATCAGGTGGTTTATCCTAATCCTGATTCAGTAAACAAAGAGATAGACTGGATGCTGGGTTATGCCAGTATCAATGACGACAACCAGCGATTCCTGCTGATGAAATTTGTGAACCGCTATCTGAACATGAAATATATGTGGGAAGATGCCGTGTTTGTTCATTTGTATGAAAGATATTTTTCACAAAAGACTTATCCGTGGCTTACTGATAAGGGAGTAAAGACCATACAGGATCGGGCATATAGTTTAATGTCCAACATACTTGGCACACCTGCAGCCGATATAGAGCTACCTGACACATCCGGAAAAAATATTACACTATATGGTCTGAATTCTCAATACACTGTTGTTGTGATTTGGGATCCTACCTGTGGCCACTGTAAAGAGATAGTACCGAAAGTGGACTCTCTGTATGAACAAAAATGGAAAGCAGAAGGTGTAAAGATTTTTGCCTTGGCGAAGGAAACTGATGGCACGAAGAATGACTGGTTGAATTTTATTCGGCAGCATCACATCGGGGACTGGGCCAATGTCTATTATTCCAGGGCCGCCGAAAAAGCGAGAGTAGATGCCGGCATCCCGGGCTACTCTCAATTGTATGATGTACTGAGTTTTCCTACATTATATTTGTTAGACAAAGACAAGAGAATAGTGGCGAAGAAGTTGAGCTATGATCAAATTGATGAGGTGCTTCAACAAAAAATAAAACGCCAATAATTCCTGATAAAATTCAAACTATGAACAAAAACTGGCCACTTCTCCTCATTGCCTGTATTTCTATGGCAGTGGCTTCCGCTCAAACATTGTTTACCTACGGCGATTATTCTGCAGACGCCAAAGATTTCTTGCGTGCCTTTAATAAAAACAATACTGCAACCACAGTAAGTAAAACCCAGGCAATGAGAGATTATCTCGATCTCTATATCACTTCACGTCTAAAGATCAGGGAGGCCTACGACAGGCACTACGATACATTACCACAGATAAGAACAGACATTGAGAACCTTCGGGCACAGATCATAGACAATTATCTAAATGATCCCGAGCTGTCTGACAAGCTTTTAAAGGAAGCCTTTCAACGAAGCCAAAAAGATATTCATGTAGGACACATTTTTATCAGCTTTATCAATAAGGTAGGTCTTACCGATACTGCTGCGGCGGGAAAAATAATAAATGAAGTGTATGACAAATTAAGAAAAGGAGAAGACTTTTCTAAGCTGGCGCAACAGTATTCCTCGGACACTAGTGCTAAAACCAATAAGGGCGATATAGGTTTTATCACGGTTTTTACATTGCCTTATCAGTTCGAAAACATCTTGTACACCACGGCCCCCGGAAAATTTTCTGCGCCGTATAAATCAAAAATCGGATATCATATTTTTAAGAACCTTGGTGAACGAAAAGCAGTCGGGAAAATAAAAGCGGCTCAAATATTATTGGCTTTTCCGCCGGGTGCTGATGATGCTTACAAGAAGAAGACAGCCAAACTAGCTGATTCATTATACCAGCGGTTGTTGAAAGGAGATGATTTGGCAAAATTAGCCTCGCGGTTCAGCAATGATTATATCTCCGTAGCATCGAAGGGCCTGATACCCGATTTTGGCGTGGGCCAATACGACCCCCAATTTGAAAAAGTCGCATTTAGTCTGAAGAATGGCCAGATAAGTAAACCATTCCTTACGTCTCATGGATATCATATTGTAAAGAGGATTGGCTCCGTTCCCATTGTCACCGATCCAAAAAACAAGCCCAACCTGGAGGAACTCAAAGCAAAATTAAATGCAAGTGATCGGATGCAGGCGATTAAAAATGCGGTTATTGAAAGAGCACTGAAGCAAATTCCAGTAAAAAAATATCCATACTCTGATAAAGAATTGATGATATTATCAGACAGCCTGCTGGATAATAAGCCACTTACATCGCCTGTTACTGTTACAAAACAGACCAAATTATTTTCAATTGGTGACGAAGCCTATACTGTCGACGACTATATCACTTATGCTCAAACCTGGCGATACAAGGCGGATGGAACCGGCGCTAAACCACACCAACAAGTAATGGATGAATTTACTCATCACCAGGCCGAGCAATATTATCGTTCTCATCTCGAAGATTTCAATCCGGATTTTCGCAGGCAAATGGAAGAATTTAAAGATGGGAATTTATTTTTTGAGATCATGCAAAGAGAGATCTGGGGAAAGGCCCAGAATGATACGACTGCTTTAGAAGCATATTATGCTCAAAACAAACCTCGCTACAACTGGAA
>DASYSW010000382.1:0-8286 GCA_036002905.1 Chitinophagaceae bacterium | reverse complement strand
AGGGTTGTGCTGGTATTTTGCAAATGACCTGTCAGGCGATTATTGGTTCCTACTGTGGTTTGCTCCGGTACCTGTGTTGATCACGTCATTTCGTTCATCAGCTAAAAGAACTTTTTTAGTTGCCTTTATCGCTTACCTGCTGGGACGCTTAAGCTGGCTTTCCTATTTGCTTAATGTTTTACCTGTGCCGCTGGCTATATTTTTCACGGTATTTCTTCCCCTGGTATTTGCATTGATCATATTGCTGAACAGGAAAATTGTTTTGCGAAACCAAAACGGGTGGTCGGCGTTTGCCTTTCCCGCGTTCTGGTGTCTATTTGAATTTCTGTTGTTCAAATTTTCTCCCGATGGTACGGCTGGAAGTATGGCCTATACACAATCCAATTTCCTTCCGGTTGTACAAATAGCTTCTGTAACAGGGATTTTAGGGATCAGCTTTTTGGTCACACTCTTCCCCTCGGCAATTGCAGTTGGTTTTAATTTCCGGTTTAAAAAAATGAAAGGGCCACTGGCGTTTGCCTTTTTACTCATTATTATTTCAATATTATTTGGACTAGTAAGGTTGAACAGCAGACCGTCAAGCGAGGGAGAACTTACCGCAGGTCTTGTGGGGATTGACGAAAAATTTCATTCGGAAACCGACCATCCTGAGACGGCGAAGGAAATGGAGACAGCAAATTTGTATGCATTTGAGATTGGCAGATTGGCTCGACTTGGAGCGCAAGTCGTTGTATTACCTGAAAAAGTTGTAACCGCAACACCGGCCACTGAAACTGCTATAAAAAACATTTTTTTGAACGCTGCATTTCTAAATCATGTTGCAATCGTCGCCGGATATACGCAGCTCGCGAGTAATACTACAAGGCTTAATAAAGCACTGACCGTTTCCGACAAAGGAGCATTGCTCTCGGATTATCAAAAAGTAAATTTGTTTGAAGGTGAGGCAAGAAGCGGATTTATGCCAGGAAAAGAAATTTCTGTTTTTGATTTAAATAATGTGCCCTCGGGCGTTGCTATTTGCAAGGACATGGATTATTCAGGGTTTATAAGAAAGTACGATCAGAATAAAACCATGGTGATGTATGTACCGGCATGGGATTTTATAAAAGATGGATGGCTTCATTCACGCATGGCAATACTGCGCGGAGTAGAAAACGGGTATGCGATTGTTAGAACAGCAAGACAAGGTCAGTTAACTATTAGTGATCACAAAGGGAAAGTTCTTTATGAAGCAAGCAGCACAAATAATAAGGCAGCTGAACTTACCGGAAAATTTCCTTTGATGGCAACAAAAACTGTCTACAGCCAGTTTGGTGACTGGTTTGGGTATTTAATGACCATCATGGCGATCGTTTTTATTTTGGTGAGGGTAAAACGAAACAGAACCGCAAATCCCCGGAATTAAGAACATCTAAACACAAAAGGAATTGCTAAGCAATTCCTTCCTATCCGCGGTGAGGTATTTTGTTTATCAAGATCAGATATCGCCGGCCGGTCTATTCTTCGTGAATACATTGCCCATTCTCACCTTTTTATCCCAAAAGTCTTTCCCTTTTTCCTTCAAATCCTTTTTTTGCTGAGGGGTCATTTTTGAATACTTGTATAAGCCAAATGCTGCAGCACCCGCAAGTAACAAACCTATTGTCGTTTTAAGCATAATTAAGGGTTTAAGTTTTTAACGAATAAATGAGACAACCAAAATATCATGCCACAATTCGAACAGGATATTTGCTCATTTGTATAATTTCAAAACATCATACAGATAAAGTTTGCTATAACTTATAATATAAAGACAGATTTATTTATTTTGAAAAGCCATTAGCTTTAAAACAGCTAATTTCAAAAAATGCGAACCCGCCGGAAAAGAAAAATTCAGGGTCTTCTGTTCTTGTTTTTGGTCCTGGGCTACTCATCGTTTGGTCAGGACCTTGTTTTAGCTAAGAAAGATTCTGTGAAAGAGGTCGATGTGACGGATATATTGAGAAAGGTCTTTAACAAGCCTGAACCAAAGCCCGCATCGCAGGCGAAGGTTCATTTCGCCATTCTTCCAACGCTTAGCTACAACCCAAGCTTTGGATTTATTTTTGGCGGTAAATTAACCGGCGGAAAGCAGTTTGGCGATCCTGCAAATACTGACCTTTCGGTATTTGCTTTGGAAGCATTTTATGGGACGAAAGGAATAATATCTGCCCAGGCAAAACATAATATTTTCATTCCAGGAAATAAATGGAATTGGCAAGGTCAGTGGCAACTCGCAAAATATGCCCTGGTTGACTATGGGATAGGTACGGGAAGTTTTAAAACAAGGGATGGGGGATTTTCCTTTGACAAGTACCCGATAAAAAATGCTGACAGCGCGTTTCCAATTGCCTATACTTATATACGCCTGTCTGAAAAAGCGTACAGGAAAATTGGAAAATACTTTTACGCCGGCGGAGGTGTCAGGCTTGATATGTATTCGAACATCGACGACATAAAACAAACGAATCCTTACAACACTCCTCATCAACGCTATAGCGTGAGGCATGATTTCGATCCTGAAAAATATTCTGCAAACGGATTTATTCTTGCCATACAATACAACACAAGAGAGCATCCTATTCGCTCGTATGGTGGTTTTTACGGTGATCTCGGTCTCCAATTCAACCAAAAATGGATAGGAAGTACAAAAAATGCGATCCAGCTTCAGTATGACATCAGGAAGTATTGGTCGTTGAGTAAAAAAAATCCTGAGCATGTCCTTGCATTTTGGCACTGGGCTGCCTATAAACTGAGCGGAGTTTTGCCTTACCTGGAAATGCCATCAACGGCATCCGATCCTTATGGCCGAAGCGGGCGAGGCTATACTTTTTCCCGGTTCAAAGGGCCATCGTACGCTTGCTTTGAAACTGAGTGGCGGTTCCCGATCACGAGGAATAAATTGATTAGTGGTGTTTGTTTCTTTAATGTTCAAACGGCTTCCGACGATTTTAATAAAAAAATATTCGAGTCTTGGGAACCTGCTGGAGGCATTGGGTTGCGAATTCTTTTCCAAAAATTAAACCGCACCACTATGTGTATTGATCTTGCACAGGGAAGATACGGTGCGAGAGGATTGTTCTTTGGTTTAGGTGAGGCCTTTTAAAACCAGGATTGTTCATTCTATTTTTTAGTATCAATTCTTTGAACGCTTCGATGCATTCCAAAAACCGGCGCAAAGTCAAATTGCTTGTAAAACGCTGCAAGATTTTCTCCAGTAAATAAACCAACATAGGCGTTCTCGGGAGCGTTAGCATCTAACCATGACGTCAATTCTTTCATCAGCAGTGACCCTACATGTTTACGCTGCCAACCGGGATGAACCATTACGTCTTTCACATAATAAAAACTTGCTTCATCACTCAATATAAGAGCGCAACCGATGACCTGGTTTTCGTGCTCCGCAACGACTCCATGTACCGGTGCAGCTAAAATTTTTTCCGTTAATGAATGATTGTAGTATTTATCCCAGCCAACGGCTGAAATCAAACTCACATATTCCCTCGCAGTTGGGATCCTTGAAATAATTCTTACTGTTTCAGGAGTTGATTCAGTTTTTAGTTTTTGAGCTATGGGAGGTCCGGCAAAGACTACAGAATAGCCATTGATATCGCGAAGGGTATAACCGGCCAGGCCCCACGGTTTGTTTTCAAGAGGTTCAACGATCTCTGCATTTTTATTTTTATGAAAATCATAAAAGGTCTCCACGTTTTTTACCCTGATAAAAATAGAATTGCCTTGCGAGACCGAAGCTAATTTAGGTTGTTGCGAAAATTGTATGAACACTCCCTGCCAGGTGACACCTCCATGGTTTGGGGGTTCACCCCATGTCCATTTATTCGGAAAACCCAAAACCTGGTGCCAGTACTCGACAGTTTCGGTGACATCTTTTACTGCAAGAACGGGTTCGACATGTGAGAGGGAGAGGTCGGCACTTTCTTCATTTGACATCGCGTAAAATTTCGACGAAAGTATAGTTTCTGTTTGAGGCAATTTCTTTGCCGGCGAGAGCAGCTTACTGATCAGGGGAATTGATATTAAATGACAGACCTCCGCCTCCAAAGAATCTTCTTGAAACACCGGCTTCGGCGTACAATCCAATATTTCTTGAAAGGTAGTATCGAAATCCGAGCAAACTTCCGGCATTTATCTCCCCAACGTGATAACTGACATGTCCGTTATCGACATGTTTTCTATCGAACACGAGGGAATGATTGGCATAACCAAAAAAAGCGGTGATATAGAGGTCCCAGTCTTCGTCTTTTATTATGAACGGACTGACATGAAAACTGCTTTTTATTCCAACATCCCAGCCCTTCCAAACATCTTTGTATTCTGTTTCCGGCATCGTTGAGTATTGGAACTTATAGTAAGTGTATGTGTATGCACTGTAGAACCCAACGCTAAGGAACCTGGTCAATGAGTAATCACCACCTAAATTGATTGCCGGAATACTGCTATTGGTCCTGGAGAGGCTGCTGGGGTAGCCATAGCCGGATGAAACACCTACATTAATTATAATATCATTCTTATCGGTCTGCGCCCGACCAATTGATGTAACAAAAAACAGGGACACTATCACACAAAACTTTGACATTAATTACGAGATCAGATCGAAACTCAATTTCGGGACCAGGAAATTTGAATTACTAAGTTAGTTTAAAAGTTGCCAGGTATTTTTAGTCATCCTTTACTCTTTGCCAATTTAAATCAAATTATGCACGATTGTCAAAAGCGTAACATCAAAAGTCAAGTAAATTGACGAAACGAAACAATTAAAGAGCTTTTGTTTCAACAAATTTACTCTCGTTTCTAAAGCACCCACTCCAATCGTCTTTCCGTTCGTCTACAATTCTAACGGGATTCTACTAATGTGGTCGCCGGGTTCTTATCTACGAGGCTGCACATCAGCGGCGGATAAGTTTTATTTACGGGTTTTGTGATGTCGTTTTATGCGGCTGTTCAAGGACAATTTTCTTCCCGAGACCTTCATCTCGCCATAAGTTTCTTCAAATGATTGTTTTAAAGGATTTTGGGACGTAGGCAAAGCCAGTGAGTAAGATAAGTGCTAAATTAGAAACTGATCGTAGCGTTTCCAAGCAAAAACTCAAATAAATTTTGATGCATTAAAGGTTTTCCAGCGATGGATGTACCCATGGTTGCCTGTAAGATCTTTGCAAAAGCCTGGTACCTTCCGGATCGCCGGTGATCTCGTGTTTTAACGGGTCGTAATGCAGCGGCCGTCCCCCCAATTGCATGGATATATTTGCCATAATACAACTCGCAGTAGAAATATGGCCTTGTTCTATATCAGCAACCGGCTTTGTATTCTTGTCAATGGCTTCAAGGAAGTTGAGCATGTGAAGTCGCGTGGCGGGCGCGGCATTGAGTTCAATATCTTTTTCCTTGAGGTCTTCCGGGTATTTTTCTTTTTCATATACAACATCTTTGTGGATCTTTTTTTGTCCTTCTGCTTCGGGAAAAAAATCATACTTCATAGTACTGCCGCATAAAGTTCCTTTGTCGCCGTAAAGTTTGAAAGACCATGGATATTCCGGATCGGCCGGTGTTCCCCAGCTACGGTGTTGCCAGATACAATTCAGTTCGTCAAACTCAAAGATGGCTGTTTGAGTATCGGAAATATTGCTTTTACCACCCTTGTCCATATAAATGCCTCCTGTTGAGGTAATGCGGCTCGGCCAGCCCAGGTTAAGCAGCCATCTCACTGCATCGAGCATATGCACGCACATATCGCCCATGATCCCATTACCGTACTCCATAAAAGTGCGCCACCAACGCACATGAGGTAACCCATCATAAGGACGCAAAGGTGCAGGGCCTGTCCACATTTCATAGTCAAAAAAATCCGGAACCTGTTGAACGGGAGGGTTGCCATTGTTGCGCATGTGATAGTAGCAACAGATCTCAACATTTGAAACTTTTCCCAGCAAGCCGGCGTCTACAATATTTTTCTTTGCATCGATCAAATGGGGTGTGCTTCTCCGCTGTGTACCCACCTGGACCACACGATTGTATTTCCGTGCAGCGGCTACCATAGCTTCACCTTCCATCACATCGACACTGATCGGTTTCTGCACGTATACATGGGCACCCGATTTTATTGCTTCGATAGTTATTAATGCGTGCCAGTGATCGGGAGTGCCCACAAGAACAATTTCCGGTTTTTGCTCCGACAATAATTTGCGGTAATCTCCGTACACCGCGGGTCGTTTATGATTTTGTTGTCGCTGGCTTACCATATCTGCCGCCGCGTTTAACTGGTGTTTGTCTGCATCGCAGAGGGCCACTACTTCCACTGCGGCCACTTGCATCAGGCGAAACAGATCGCTCTTGCCATACCATCCTGTCCCAATCAATGCCACTCTGCGATTTGATACGCCAGTGTCAAGATCCAGACCATAAGTCTTCAATGTACTAAGCGCTAATGCTGCAGAAGCATTGCGAATAAATTCGCGACGATCGATCTTGGAACCCATAGACGAAGAAGTTGTTCTTTAAAGATAGATTAATTTATATTTTTTTGTATTGGCGTCAGGCTTGCAATAGGTCAAATGCCATTTCCGACTATAAGAAATGTTATAGCAATATTGCTCATAAGAGTTCTACTTTTGATTTTTAAATACTCGTTTACTAATTTTTTAATACCTGAAAAATGAACAGCCTTCGTATTTTAATTGCAGGGATGATCATTTTTTCGAACGCATCTTTTTCACAATCATCCCATTTTCAAACAGAAAAACTGGACAGCTTTGTTGCAAAGGCTATGAACGACTGGCACCTGATGAGTCTCGCCGTTGCCGTGGTAAAAAAAGACTCGCTAATATTTGCAAAGGGTTATGGATACCGCGACCTTTTCAATAAACTTCCCGTCACCGAAAACACTTCTTTCCCGATAGCATCTGTCTCAAAAACTTTTACGACTGCTCTTATTGGAATTGCTGAAAAAGAGGGTAAGCTTCAATTGAATAAACCGGTCCATCAATACTTCCCGGGATTTGAGTTGTACACTGATCAACTGACCAACAACGTTACAGCAGAAGACATGCTAAGTCATCGCACAGGTGTTGCAGGCCATGATTGGGCCTGGACCTTTAATACAAACTTTCCGGAGAGTGTCTATTTAAAAAGACTAAAGTACCTGGAGCCATTTGCCCCAATGCGGACAGAATTCCAGTACAGCAACTTTATGTTTTTCGCGTTAAGTGTGCTGGCAGGCAAATTATATAATACAACCTGGAACGATCTTGTCAGTAAAGAATTATTTCAACCGCTGGAAATGAAGAATACGCACAGCAGTTACAAATCGATAAATGATTTTTCAAATGTTGCTCTTAAGTATGAGTACAAAGACTCCTTTAAGTTGGAAAAGGCCGGGCAGATGGACGATCTTTTGGGAGCGGGTTCTATTAACTCAACTGCTAGTGACCTGGCGCGTTGGCTGCAGGTTTGGATAAACGGTGGAATGTATAAAGGCAAAGAAATCATTCCACCTGGTTTTGTAAAAAGAGCAACTGAATCTCATTTTGTGGCTGATGGTTCAATAAATCCAAAATTTCCTGATGAATACTTCTATAATCTTGGCTATTGTTGGTTCCTGTCTTCTTATCGTGGTCATTACCAGGCTCAGCACACCGGCAACCTGGATGGTTTTTCCTCCAGCGTAACCTTTTTTCCATTAGATAGCTTGGGCATTGTCGTTCTCGCCAATCAAAACGGCTCAACCCTGATCCAGACTGTTCCCGATCTTGTTGCTGACCTCGCATTTGACCTTCCTGTTCGGGATAAGAATTCTGTCTACATTAAAATGCGAAAAAGATACGATAGCAGCCAGCAGAAGCTCCCAAAGATCAATGTTGATACGATCACAAGCAAGCCACTATTTTCATTGGAAAAATATACCGGCAACTTCCAGAATCCCGGGTACGGACCACTAAAGATTGAAGTTTACAAAAAAGCTCTGTTGTTAACTTATTATGACCTGGAGCTTGTACTTGTACCAAAGGAGGGACATCGATTCTCGAGTCATTATAAAGAAGAAGACATCGCGTCTTCAAATGGGGTAGGGGACGTGGTCTTTCATTTTGATAAACAGGGCAAGTTGAAGTCGTTTCAAATTCCTTTTGAACCAACGGTAAAAGACATTGTGTTCAAAAAGGAGTAAGCTCCAAGAGTTCATGGTTTCCGGCTATGGGTAACTAGGAAACTGGCAACTGAAAAACGTTTATCGTACCCACTCACGATTCACGA
>DASYSW010000381.1:0-7617 GCA_036002905.1 Chitinophagaceae bacterium | reverse complement strand
GCGTTGGGAGTAAGGGTTAACTATAACTTGAAGAAAACGTTGGAATGGTGTGATGTAGCGAATGTGTTGCGTATACAACTGGAACGTCAAAACCAGGTCTTGTTTTCGTCGCTGCGAGAATACAATCTCGTTTATGGGATCAAGCGCGAGCTGCTGAATGAATTAAAGAAAGAGATTGTCATCATGCATCCCGGCCCGATCAATCGGGGCGTCGAAATTGACAGCGATGTGGCTGACAGTGGACAATCTATAATTTTACAACAGGTAGAGAATGGAGTAGCCATAAGAATGGCCGTGCTATATCTGTTATCGAATCGGGCGGCGTCTAACTAATTTTAGATTTTAGATTTACGATTTCGGATTTTTAAGACTTCAGGTAAATCTAAGATCTGCAATCTAAAATCGTAAATTGATGTCTCGCATCTGTCTATTTCCAGGAACATTCGATCCCGTGACACTGGGTCATGTTGATATCATCAACAGGGCTATTCCTTTATTTGATAAGATCATCGTCGGTATCGGGAAAAATACGACCAAAGCTCCTATGTTTTCTCCTGAACAACGCCTGGAATGGATAAAGGAGATTTATAAAAATAAGCCCTGTATCGAAGGCGCTATTTATGAAGGTTTGACAGTTGATTTTTGTAAAAAGATCGATGCCAGGTTTATTTTGCGCGGGATTCGTTATGTCAGCGATTTTGAATATGAAAAGACAATTGCTGATGCAAATCGTACTCTTGATAACAGTATTGAAACAATTTTTTTAACGGGTGAGCCAAAATATACTTCAGTAGCTTCCACGATAGTGAGAGATATCATTCGTAACGGCGGAGACGCCAGCCAATTTCTTCCTGAAGTGGTTTCTAAGTCTATAAAGAAATGATCTGGTTCGATAAAGAATTATCAGTTGAAAAGTTAAAGCCCCTGGGGCCAAATACAATGGCTGCGCATATCGGCATTGAATGGGTCGAAGTGGGAGAGAATTTCATCAAAGCGAAAATGCCGGTGGATCATAGAACTAACCAGCCTTATGGATTGTTGCACGGTGGGGCTTCCTGTGTATTGGCGGAAACACTGGGCAGTGTTGCTTCCGCGATGGTCATTGACCATTCAAAATTTTATTGCGTGGGCATAGAAATAAATGCAAATCATCTTCGTGGGGTGAAAGCTGGTTATGTGACAGGCGTGGTGCTCCCCTTACACCTTGGCAACACCACACATGTTTGGGAGATAAAAATCTATGACGATAGGGAAAAACTGACCTGT
Organism: Chitinophagaceae bacterium; assembly: GCA_036002905.1. Classification (GTDB taxonomy): domain Bacteria; phylum Bacteroidota; class Bacteroidia; order Chitinophagales; family Chitinophagaceae; genus VBAU01. The sequence continues at coordinate 6,351 of DASYSW010000381.1, read as the reverse complement.
GCGAGTCGCCTGACCGTCGCCATCCTTACAAGGAAATAAAACCATTTCGTTTTGCGGACCCGATAACATCCGAGATAAGCGGGAATGATTTCGGGAGATAAGAGCTAACATCGCCGGGACTTATCCATTTTATATCGAAAATGTCTTCCTCAGTCTGGGGAGTTAATTTTTGACCTCCTGTTATTGTCATGGTAAACCAGTGACTTTCCTTTATGATAAACTTTGTTCCCTCGTGATAAGTATGATAAGTAATTGTCAACGGTGAATGTAGTTTTACATTTTTCAACCCGGTTTCTTCTTCTACTTCACGTATCGCACAATCTTCCAATTTCTCGTCTTCATCCAATTTCCCTTTTGGCAGGTCCCATTTGCCGCGGCGAAAGATCATCAGGATATTGCCTTCAGTGTTCTTCACCAATCCGCCGGCTGCCTGAATTACCGTAAATTTTTTGAAAAATGCCCGCTTCAATTCTTCGAGATCAGGGTACTGAAATATGCCGGCATGAACCTTCTGTTCCTGCATTTCGTGGATCATGGTCTTTACGGTGTGCGCATTTAGCTCATCAATAAAAACGGCGTCATCGTGATGAATAAAGGGCTGAATCATTTTGTCGACCGTATCACAGAGGAAGAGTGGCTTATCGTTAAAGTAAATTTTGACGTACATAATGTTAAAGATAAGATACCGGGCATAAGAAGTAAAAAGACAAGATGTAAGAAGGAATGCACAAGGCACAGAAAACAAAAGAGGGGTCTGTGCGCTTGTATCCTGAGCGTTGTTCCTTGCGTCTTGTGTTTTATCTTCGCGACATGACGAACGAGAAAATAATTGCTGAAAAACTTTTGCAGATCGATGCCGTAAAATTGAATTTGAAAGAGCCTTTTACATGGGCCAGTGGATGGAAAAGCCCTATTTATTGTGATAATCGCCGGGTACTTTCCTTCCCTTTTATAAGAGATTACATAAAATCGGAACTGTGTAATGTTGTTTTTGAAAAATTCCCGGAGGCGGAATTACTGGCGGGAGTTGCAACTGCCGGTATTGCCTGGGGGGCGATGGTTGCCGATCAACTAAAGCTACCCTATATTTATGTTCGGCCAAAGCCCAAAGAACACGGATTAGGCAACCAGGTAGAGGGCTATTTTCAACAGGGTCAAAAGGCGGTTGTTATCGAGGATCTTGTTTCCACCGGCAAAAGCAGTTTACAGGTAGTGGATGTCTTAAAAAATGCAGGTGTTGAAGTGGTAGGGATGGTTTCTATATTTACTTATGATTTTCCGGTGGCAGCAGAAGCATTTAAAACTGCAGGCCTGATTTACCAGCCACTTACCAATTATCCGGCATTAATTCAATTAGCTATCGAAAAAGGTATCGTGTCACCCAATGAGCAGGAAGTTTTGTTAAAATGGCGAAATGATCCATCCAGCTGGAAAGGTGTTTTGTAAATTGTGTTCAAATAAAAATTTAATATGAAGACACTTCTTTTTTTAGTGATCGCAGTAGCCGGTATGTCTTCTCTTGTGGCCGCCCAGGCAAAAGCTCAGCTGACAGCAAAGATCAATACACCTACTGTTCAATGCGACATGTGCAAAGAAAGGATTGAAACGTATTTAAAGAGATATGATGGAGTAACCTCTGTAAATGTCAATGTCAAGAAAAAAGAAACCACAGTGAAGTATCTTACCGACCGCACAAACATCGAAAATATAAAAGCCGCAATTGCCAATGCGGGTTATGACGCCGATGATGTTCCGGCTAATCCTGATGCATACAAGGACCTTCCCAAATGCTGCAAGAAACCAGAGGATGGGGGAGGAATGAGCAAACCGAAACAGTAACGAGTTGGCACAACGCCTGCTTCATTGAAAGAAATATTCTCTTTGATGCGCTCAATGCCTGATAAAAGAACCGTCCCGACTAGTCGGGACGGTTGTACATCAGAATTGCTTTTCCGTCACAAGGGGATTGTCAATCCCGTTTTGCGCCTGATCAGATTTTTTTACCTCTTCCTCTATTACCGTTTCTTCCAGCACCTTTTGGTGCCGTGCATTGCTGGCTATGTACAGCGCAAAAGCCGCCAGCGCTGTATCTTTCAAAAGGTTTAAAAATGCCTGTTGCCGATACTCAACATCGGCAGTGTTCAGATAATTGGGTAAATGAACACAAAAAACAAAACTGAAAAGTAGCAATGCGAGCAAATAGGCCGTCACTTTAACCATTTGGTTTAGCATAAATGATACTGCCACCAGGATGCAGGCAGCACCTACAATATAAACCCAGGTTAAGCCCCCCGGTATCCAGGTGGGAACATAAATAAGCATGTTTCTGGGATGTACAAAGTGTTCGATACCGAAAACGATCAGGACAATCGCTAAGAGGAAGATGGCGAACCGGGAAAGAATGTGTTGGTTCATCGCCATTAATTTTATATTATTATTAAGTTACGAAATTTATGCCATCTTTTCGCCGGGATCTTTATAAGCAGTTACCGTATGTAAATAAAATGCCACGAAAGTGTAACTAAAAAAAGTTTACGGGCTCATAAATATATCTTACCTTACTCGACCTCCAAGTTCCTCCTAAAGAATATTATCTGCGCCCTGTTCAACTACGTCTTATCGAAATCTTTGCTCATTAAACTTTGACAAATGAAACCTCATCCAAAGTTCCCGTTATGCATGGCGGTAATATTGTGCTTTCCGTGCTTTACCTACGCCCAGATATTGAAAGATATCAGTAATCGGATAAAACAAAAAACAGAACAAAGGGCTAATCAAAAAATTGACCAGGGCATTGATAAAGGACTGGATAAAGTGGATAATGCCTCAAAGGACGCGACAAAAAAGAAGGACAGTTCTGCGACCACGAACAACAACAATAAAAGTAGTGACAGTAAGCAAAACAGCAGCGATAGTAAGCAAAGCAACGCGACAAGTAATTCAACAAGCACTTCGGACACAAATAGCCAGGTCAGCAAAAACGCGGACGAGGCTGGTTTCAAAACCTATTCAAAATTTGATTTCGTCCCCGGTGATAAAGTTATCGCTTATGATGATTTTGCACAGGATGCAATTGGTGATTTCCCCGTGGCCTGGAATACAAATTCAAGCGGAGAGGTAGTTACTTCTACAGGTCAGCAGGGACATTGGCTTATGGTTCGCAAACCCGGAAGGTATATCCCTGAATACATCAAAGATCTTCCCGACAATTTTACGTTTGAGTATGATGTGGTCTGCAATGAAAAATTCAGTTTCTATTCTCCGGCGCTTTCTATTTTCTTTTTGACCGGTAAGAATGGTAAAGAGGCACTTGAATATAGCTTTATTCCCCTCGATAAGAGATCGGGAGTAAAGGTTGGTGTGCATCCCGCCAATGCAGGCTCTACCGGGGGAATTGTATATGCAGAAAGTTTTGAAGACGGGAACAGTGTGATCAAGAACCAGGTAAACACGGCACAGTTTAACAGCAACACTGGTAAGACAAAGTTGCATGTCGCTGTCTGGCGACAAAAGCAACGTTTACGCGTTTATGTCAACGAAGAAAAAGCTTATGACCTTCCACGTGCGTTTCCGGCAGATAAAACTTATAGCACGGTGTTGTTTGAACTGTGGGGAGAGATGAATAATGACAATGACCGATACATTTTCGGGAACATCAAACTCTCCGTTGGTTCCCCCGACACAAGAAATAAATTGATCACCGAGGGAAAATTTGTAACGAGAGGGATCTTGTTTGACGTGAACAGCGATAAGATTAGACCTGAATCGTATGGCGTGATGAAGGACATTGCAAATGTGCTGGCCGAGAATTCATCAGTCAGAGCTAAGATTATCGGCCACACAGACTCTGATGGCAATGACGCCGACAATCTTACTTTATCTAAAAGGAGGGCTGCATCTGTAAAGGAAAGCCTTGTAAAAGATTTTAATATTGACGCAGCGAGACTCGAAACTGATGGAAAAGGAGAATCTCAACCGGTCGATAAGAATACAACCGCCGAAGGCAAGGCGAATAACCGGCGAGTGGAATTTATTAAATTATGATTTACACCTGGGAGAAAAGAAGCCGTCCGGATCGGGACGGCTTTCTATTTTTTAATCCTTGAAATAATCTTTACAATTATCTTATTAAAGTAGTGGTTCCTTTTTTTGTGTATACTCTGCCATCTACTCCAACTCCTTCTACTATCCACACAAATACCTGGGTTGATTGCGGTGAGCCTTTATATTTCCCATCCCAACCCGCGTAGTTCGTTTTTGTGTCAAACATCAGTTGTCCCCAGCGGTTATAAACCCTGAAGTAATGAAGTTCTTTGATGCCCATTAATGTGGGACGCAGAATATCATTTTTTTCATCATCATTGGGCGTAAATGCGCTGGGCACATAAATATCTGCATGACTGACGATTTTTACCATTTGTGTGTCAACAGTCACACAGCCGGTGGTGGTCTTTATCTCGACTGTGTAAAGCTGCTCGGCAGAACCCCTGAAGATTGGAGCGTAGCTTGCTGCGTTGTCGAGAAAACTTATCGGGCTCCACAAGGCACTTGAACCGAAATCTCTTGCCTGCAATGTCGTGGGCAAGTCGATAACTGCATATTGAATGGGATAGGTAATTCCCGCCCGCGCTCTGTCAATGATCACTTCTTGCTGATCAGTTGTTACACTACAACCATCATTGTTGGAAAGAATGGCATAATAAGTTCCGCTTTTTGTAACCCTGTATGCAGATTGGTCAGCACCATTAAGTGCAATGCCGTCTTTGAACCATTGAATGTTATCTGTTGGTTGAACCAACAATATTGTACTATCCCCGCTTCCCAAACAATAAACAGCTTTTCCAAGTAGCTGCAATGAATCTCTAATAATCGATGCTTTGACAACTACGGTGTCCATATTGAGACATCCGCCCCCATCATGCCTTGTCGCAACAACGTAAGAGGTCGTGACATCAGGCGTCGCCAGCGGGTTCGCGATCTTTGGATCACTCAGTCCTGCCGCGGGTGTCCAACTGTAGACAAGTCCCGGTTTTGAGTTGGCCCCGATAACAACGGGACTATGATTACATGAAATGGTATCCCTTCCCGCGTTTGCTGTTATAGTTAATGTATCAACGAGGCGTGCGTACAAGGTGTCAAGGCAACCATAACCATTATAAGGAACCACTTCAACTCCAACCGTGGTGCCGACAGGAGGCGGAGGGGCGAACCTGATCGTTTGTTCAGAACCCAGCACGTTTGAAAATGAACTGTTGTACCATGTATAATCCTGGTAACCGTAAGGAGCGGTTACATTTACAGCTGTATCATCAGGGCAATACTTTGCGCCTACAAATTCGTCTGTGCATTCGGAGTTGACATCTATGTAAGCGTATCCAAAATGCCTTCTGAAAGTACAATCAGCGGTTTTAAAAAAAAGCCTGATCGTTTTTCCTGCCATGCCGTCCAGGTTAACTGACACCGCTGACCAGTTCTTGCACCAGACGGGTGTGTCACCTCTTGGATTGGGTGATGTGAAGAATCCCGGAAGAAGCGTTCCATAAGGTATAAAAGTAAAAGAAGAACAAGTGATGATTGTGTTATCGGTAACATTTTTAACTTCTATCTCCATTCTTGGTTGCTCTTCGGGTCTGTGATTTGGATCCTGGAATACTACCGCATAGTGATAAATGAGAGAAAAAACATTTTGATTGGCAGGAATCTTAAACTGGTATGATACTCCTTCGGCCTGTGTGCCCGGCAAATTATTTCCTAACCTAATAGAATAGCCGCTTCCATTGGGACACACCACAGGAAAACCTCCGTATTCATCCAGTTCACCCGCATTAGCAGCATAAGAATACATCGTTTGCCGATTGGGTGTTGGTGATGACGGAGAAATAGTAATTACGTTTTCTCCATTTACGGCAGCAGTCGATCCGAGGTAGCATGTCCATCCACTAAACGTTCCTGTTTCGAAGTCAATGTTTGGAGGACAAATTTGCGCAGTGAGCAATTGATAACACAAGCATGAAAATAAAATAGTCAACCCTTGTTTTGAAGAGTAACGAATAAGCAGCCTTTTATTTTTACAAAAGGTCATGAAACTAATCCCCATCCAGAATGGAACTTTAAAGATAGAATTTAATTGAGTTATCGGGGAATTTTATGCCTTCGTTGCCTACCGTATTTTTACCTGCTCTGATAAGTTAAACGCAAACTTAAAACCGGTAAAAAAATAATAGTCTCTTACTTTAGAGTTACCTCTTGGATAACCCTCTTCAACAAAAGGGCTGTTTTTTCGGTAGGACATTTCGCCGGACTTTGGTCCTTTTCTCAAATTCAATATTTCAAGGGAAACATAGGTCTTAC
>DASYSW010000380.1:0-9065 GCA_036002905.1 Chitinophagaceae bacterium | reverse complement strand
TTAGTGTGAGTTAATTGATTTTGCAGATCACGGTAATATTCTAGTGTTCGTAAGTATCTACCTCCGTATAAATGACGCCCGCATCTTCAAAACTATATTTGAGTTTAAGTGAAGTAGCAGTTAACTCCAGTACTATATGTTCATCTCCACCCAACATCAGTTTGGTTTCGTTGTCAACAAAGTGCCATGGCAGGTTAAAAGACTGCGGATACAAAGGATCGCACATGGTAGGACCTTCATTATACTCCCATGTACCATTTGCTTTATAAAATTCGAAATCATCTTTTTCGCAATCCTTCATTATGTCAAAAATATTTGTAACGACGACTCCATCGCCGTAATAATCATAGGCCGGGTTTATGGTAGCGCCAGTATATTTCCATGTTCCAGTGGTCAGCAATTCTGTTTTTGACCTGGCGGTATTGCTGTCGTTATTCTTATCCTTTTGACAGGAAACAATAATGATAACAATGCACGTAAAGAGCCATAAGCCTGGGCGTTCGATTGATTTTTTCATCACAGATAATTTTAAGTGGTTATTTTGTTCGTCATTCAAGTTTTGTCGTCGTACAGGTACACTTTATCGTGCCTAATACTTTGCGTTAAAACTCTACCTTCCAGAATTCATTTGGCTTGTTACGTCCTGACACATAGATATCGTTGCCCACGGAGAACAAATAGGAGATGGCATCAGGCAGTTTGCCAATTGACCAGGCATCAGTAGTTGGATCATAGATTTCGAATTCTTTTTCAAAGCTGAAAAAGGCCACTTTGTTTCCATTACTCAGCGGCCGTACCCAAGCTGCGTTGGATAACTTATCAAGGGAAATTGTTTGTGCTACTTTATCGAGTATTTCAACACTGCAAAGAGATCCCCTGTCACCATAACCACCTGCCCAAAATATTTTGTTGTTTATTGATATGCCACCCCAGCCTGCCCTGGGTTGATTCAGCGTTGCGGTCGCCCAGGTATCAGAGGCATTGTCGTAGATATCAATTCTGTTTGAGAAGCTGTTACTACTGGTGTGACCTCCTGCAAAGTATACTTTGCCATCAGTTGCAACGACAGATATCCCGTCCTTGGACTCGCTCAATGTTTTGATCGACCACGTGTTGGCAGATGCATCATATATTTCAACCTTATTGGTGTATGTGCTGGTGGCTGTATTGCCGCCTGCAAAAAACACTTTGTCGCCAAGTGTTGCCGCGGCTACGCTATGTTGCGGCTGACTCATGGATGATACTGACCATGAATTGGATGCTGCGTCATAAATATCAACCTCCGAATGAAACTGATATAGTGCGTCACCTAATTCGCCGGATTCACCGCCTGCAAAAAGAATTTTATTTCCAACAACAACCGCAGTGATGCCATACCGGGGCACGCTGAGTTGCGCAATTGTCCACGTCTTAGCGGTTATGTCATAAATATCTACTCTTGCTGATCCATATGGTTCTTGAGCAGAAGCGCCCCCGGCAAATACAATTTTATTCGCAGCAGATGCCACGGCGGCGAATCTTTGTTCAGGCAGCGTGGCGAAGCGGGTTAATGTTGCATTAACCGTTGGCCGGCCCGTGGCACAGGCTATCACTGACACCTGCATAGTATCGATTGAAAATTGTGCTCTCAGATCGGTTACTTTTAATTCAAACTGATAATCCCCTTCTATCAGCGATGTAACGTCCGTCACTGCAGCGTTTGGACTTAGAATATTAAAGGATGAGGGGCCCGAGACCTTTGTCCATTGATAAGAAACGAGATCACCATCCGCGTCCATTGACAATGACCCATCAAGTCGTACCCTGTTTTCAGGAAGAAAGATCGTTTGATCCGGACCTGCAACAGCTATCGGCAATTGACTAGTGCTGTCACGATTAATCGAAATTGTTAACGTATCCCTGGAAGAAAGTGCACTCTTGTCGGTGACCTCGAGCTCAAAGAGGTACACACCAAAGTCGTAAAAGCTCACTGATGTTTTAATTTGATCTGGATTGGCGATTCCAACGGGGCCGGTGGTTGAAATCATTGTCCAGCGATAAGAAGAAATGTCATTATCGGGATCAACAGAATTATTGCCGTCGAGTGTTGTCGTCACTCCTTCATCGAAAAGGGCAGTGAGATTTGTTGAGAAGGCCTGGTCGGCTCCTGCATCAGCAAAAGGCCGATGGTGCTGGCCCGTCGACGTGTCTACTGTGATCATCACCGTATCTGTCGCGGACAGACCTTCATTATCTATTATCTTTAATTGGAACCGATAGATTCCATTTGTTAGTTTTTTTACAGTGGTTTTGGGCAAACTCGAATCAATAATTGAAAAGGAAGCAGGTCCGGAAATTTTAGACCACAAATACCCTCTGATAGTTCCATCCTGATCTTTTGACGAACTTCCATTAAGCAAAACACTGTCTGTCGGCAAAACAATTATGGTGTCTTTGCCGGCATCCGCAATCGGAGGTGCGTTAATCTCGCGGCAGGTTTCACATTCGGTACTCTTACGACAGGAAATATAGAGTGCAGCGGCAATTATGCCTGTTGCCAGAATGAGCAGTATTTTATTTATCATAATGCATTTATTTTAAAATGCCAGCTTCCATACTTCGGTGAAGTAGGGACCGTTTGCTTTATTTCTTCCTCCGGCGATGTAGATGGCATTGTTCACCGAAATGACCGTTGCATCGTAGATCTCTTTGTTGATGCGACCTATTGACCATTGATCGGTAGTCGGATCGTAGATGTCAAATTCATTACCGGAGTACATTCCATTCTCAAAATTTCCAGGGAAAAAGACGATTCTGCCTTTTGTCGCCACAGCATTAGGATTAATCTTAGGAATGATGCAGACGTGAGACGAAACACCGGTATTGAGATCTCTTATTTCAACCGAGTTCGATGGATAAATAGTTGGATCAAAATAATTGAAGATACCAGCACCCCAGAATATCTTGTCACCCATGGCAACACTTGCGTGAGAAGCTTTCGCTTGTTGCAGATATGAAGCGCTCCAGGAATTTGTATTTGCATCAAACACATCGATAACCGGGGACACATTGTTGATCAGGGGGCCCGCAAATCCGCCAGCGAAATAGATTTTGCTTCCGGCCGTAGTAGCTGTAAGGTTGGATCTGCTTTCACTTAAAGCCGCAGTTGTCCATGTATTAGTAATATTATCATAGATATCTATTGCATCGGAAGTGACCCACGTACTGTAACCGGATGATGATGTTTCCCAGGATGTTCCGCCCGCGAAGAAAACTTTATTACCGACCGTTGCTGCAGCGAGGTATTCTCTTCCTTTACTCAGTTCCGCAATTGACCAGCTGTTATTTGAAACATCATAGATGTCTACTCTTGACGTTGTTTCCCCCCAATCATTGTCACCGCCACCGGCAAATAATATTTTGTTCCCGACAGCAGCAACTGCCATTCCCTGTCGCTCGGGTTTGGTCAATTCTGCCGTGGTCCAAACTTTGGTAATGGTGTCATAAAGATCTACTCTTGATGAATAGCTTCCTTCAGTCATTCCTCCTGCAAAAGCTATTTTGCTTCCCGCCACAGCACTTACCATCCCGATTCTTCCCGTGCTGAGGGAGCCTACCTGCGCCAGGCTGACGTTGACAATAGATCTTCCCATCTCACACTGCACAGTAATGTCGGCGTGATGCACTGTAATCTCCATCGTATCCCTGCTTTTAAGACCGCCATCATCAGCAACCGCTAATTCAAATTGATAGACGCCTTCCACCAGCAATGAGACCAATGTCTGCGCTGTCTCCGGATTTGTAAAGTAAAATGAAGAGGGGCCTGAAATTTTTGACCAGGCATGATGGACAATGTTATTGTCTGAGTCAAACGACTTGCTTCCGTCAAGCATGACGGTATTCGCCGGCAAGACAATTGTCAGATCTTGCCCTGCATCTGCCAACGGCGCATGATTGTTCGGATTCGAATTATATACCGTTATGGTGACGGTGTCGGATGCAAAAAGAGTTCCGTCATCTGTAACCGTTAATGCAAATTGGTATACGCCAGCAATTAAATTTCTTATTGTAACCCGTGGCAATTCGGGTTGAATCAACAAAAATGGCGACGGACCAGAAATCTTTGACCAGCGATATTGTTGTAGCGTTCCGTCAGGATCATAAGAAGCGCCACCATCAAGACTCACGCTGTCTTGTGGCAACACGATAGTTGTGTCCCGGCCGGCATTAGCGACTGGTGGCTCATTTATAATTGTCGATATTTTTTTCTGACAGGAGAAAAAAGTAATACTGCCAATAAGAAATGGTGCTGTGATTGATGCAAGAAAAAATAATTTTTTTGTCATAGCAGTGGTTAGAAGCCAAGGTAGGAATGACTGAATTTGATTTCAAACCCAATGCGTTTAGCAGACTGATTTTTAGAAATACACCAGCTCCCCTGCATGAATGGCTTTTATGAGGTAAGCATGCTGTTCATCGTAAAATACCCGCAATTTGTCTCATTGTTGTCTTCACGTCCAACACAAATCGTTCTAAATTCCTACTTTGTGAGTGATACAATCGCATGAGGTCTCTTGCTTCCAATAATTTTATTTTCTCACCCCGCTTCCGTTTGCGGCGGCATCTGCTTTATTGGTCGTTGCATGTAGTCTTCTGGACTCTTTTGAATAATTTTATGCTACGCCGCAATCCTATATCGCAGGACTTTTCTCTTTGGCACAACCTCTTTAACGTATCAGCCTGGTTGCCGGTCGCCATTCCATATAGTTATTTGCTGGCCTATTTTATAGTTCCAAGATTCTTATTAAGGGAAAGATTCTTGCAGTTTATTTTCGCCGCTCTGTTATGGATCGTTGCCGGACTGGCCATCAATTATTACTACAGGGTTTATGTTCTTGTTCCGGCGCAGGAGGTCTTACACTTCAGCCCTATTGTAAGAGGTGGTTGGCAGCTGACCTCCTATATCTTGCTTGTAGTACATGGAACCAATGTTGCCATTTTAAAATTGTTTAAATACTGGTTTAAAAAACAACAGGACTGGATGCGTGCTGAAAAAGAAAAAGTGACTGCCGAATTGCAATTGCTAAAAGCCCAGGTACACCCGCATTTTCTATTCAATACCCTGAATAATATCTATTCATTTTCCCTTGAGAATTCTCCAAAAACACCCGGTTTGATCTTAAAGCTTTCCTCACTGCTTAGCTATATGCTTTATGATTGTAAAGCGGAAGAAGTGTTGCTGGAAAAGGAGATTGAGATCATGAAAAATTATATTGACCTTGAGAAAGAGCGATATGGAAACAAGATCGAAATATCGTGGATGGTGACAGGGGATGCAAAAGACAAATACATAGTCCCGCTATTGTTTCTTCCCTTCCTGGAAAACGCATTTAAGCATGGTACTTCTGACCAGATAGAAAAACCATGGCTTAGCGTGGATATATCAGTGAACAAACAGACCATTAAGTGTAAAATAATAAACAGCAAAAACCTGCATGTGCCTTTTAATAGTAATGGGATTGGAGTACAGAACGTAAAAAGAAGGCTGGCATTCTTATATCCGGGCAAGCATGAATTAAAAACGAGCGATGAGGAAAGTTTTTTTGTTGTTTCCTTGCTGGTTGAGTTAAACGATAAAAAAATTAAGGAAGATGTTGGGGTACCGCTGTCTTCGATGGCCATTGAAAATATTTTGTCCTGAGTATGAAACTTCGCTGCTTATTGATCGATGACGAACCCCCTGCATTAAAAGTGCTTGCCTCGTACATTGCTAATATTGATGGGTTGGAAATTGTGGCGCAGTGTAAAAATGCAATTGAAGCCCTGGATGTTTTGAGCCAGAAAACCGTTGATGTAATTTTTCTGGATATAAAAATGCCCAAGATACTTGGCACTGATTTCCTGAAGAACTTGTCACATCCACCCAGGGTCATATTTGTTACCGCTTATCGTGACTATGCCGTTGATGGGTATGAACTGGATGCAGTTGACTACCTGGTCAAACCGGTTTCTTTTGAACGATTTTTCAAAGCCATTACTAAACTAAATCGCCTGATCGGCCAAGTCGCTCCCGCGACCACGATTAATGCGAAAGACAATTCCGAAGGGTTTATATACCTGAAGGTGGGGCGAGATATGAAAAAAGTATTTTTGAATGAAATTGTTTATGTAGAAGGCTGGAAAGACTATGTAAAAGTTTTTCTTGCAAACGGTAAGACTCTCATGGTAAGGCAGTCGATCAGTGCGACCGAAAATTTGCTGTCTGATCATATGTTCTTACGGGTTCATCGCTCATTTATGGTTTCCCTGGATAAAATTACCGGCTACAACGGTGTCTCGGTTCAGTTAGAAACAAAGGAAATTCCTATCGGGCGGTTATACAAGCAGATCGTACTCGAAAAACTCCAGGGACATTGAAAATGTTAATTCAGGTTTATTTTTATTCCCAACTGGCTTATCCACCTTGCACTACTCCCCGGAAGGGTGCTCGTTTGCAATGAATAGGGTCTACCATTGACTGGCGCGTATTGGTATTGCGGTGTCAGCGTAGAGGTATTTACAAAACTCACAAATCTTATTAAAGGATAGCTGTCATTCGCCAGGAAATTAATGTGGCCCCAGTCCTTGTTAAGCATATTTGTGAAATTGAAAACATCATAAATAATACTGACCTTTACTGGTTTCCTGTTGACCTTTACTATCAAGTCCTGTTCTATTCTCAAGTCAACGATGTGCGTAAAAGGTAGTCTTGCTCCATTTCTTTCTGCAAATTCTCCACGATGTTTTCTCAGGTACTTATCGGACCAAATAAATGCGTTTAATCCATATTTCTGTTCTTGGGGAGAATATGCAACCGGTGTCGTTATAGGAGCAAAACTCATTTTACTAAGGTCTTCTTCTGTGGGAATATAAATGAGATCAAAATTTTCAAATCGTTTGCCATTGTCATTGATCATACTGTTTGAATAAACATAACTGTAAGGGGATCCGGACTGCCCATTATAAAGTAGAGAAATGATCGTTGCAGTTCTTCCTTTGGCATAATTGAATTCTTTGGATATCCACGCGGTGACCCGGTGTCCTAAATCATTATCGGAAACAGAGGGTGCCGTGAAGTTCCTTCCGTTTACTGTTTCCATATTTCGCCATTGCGAATTGATCAGTGTTTGAGGTCCTGTTATTTCGAACAATACATTCGATCTTCCATAAGTATAACTGGTGCTAAATGAAAAGTTCTTTACCTGCTTTTGAATGACAAAACTCAAACTGTATGCGTGTCCTTTTGTGTCATGGTTATTGGTGAGCAGGTAAACTCCCGCATAAGGGTTTTTTATTCCGCTGCTTTTCAGTTCGATTTTGGTTGGGAGTGAACTTGTCGAATATATGTTTCTTGAATCAGGTACGGCGGATTGCGCGATGGGAGGCATAATATTTACATTCCGGAAAACTGCTTCATGAATATTTTTTGTAAATATCCCTTCGATCGAGAAAGTCCATTTATTTAAAGTTTTCTTTTCAGCTGTAAAAGATGTTCTGAATACCGAAGGATATTTAAAGTGTTTTGCCACCAGGTTGAGTATTCCTTTGAGACCTGCGGGATCCATGTTAAGCGATTGCGGAGTTGGCTGATTGTAAGGGTCAGCAATAAATTCTTTCGGAACAATGTCTATACTGCCCGTACTACTGTTGAAGATGTCAAACAACCACGCGTTGACTATATGTCCCTGGAAAATACCGGCCCCTGCTCTTAAAGAAATGCCAGGCTTCGGCAATCTATATTCCACGCTGGCCCTGGGAGAAACGCTCCAGTGCGCATTCATCGTGCTGCCGGATCTTGCCTGTTCAAGATCATAATAACCGGAAATGATGCCGATTGCAGTGTCGTTGAAAAATTGATCAGCCGCTGGCCTTGATAGAATTGAATTTACATCCAGGCGAAGGCCAAAATTAAATTTAAGATTTGTCTGTAGCCTGAATTCATCATTTATGAAAAAACTGGTTCGCAATGTCTGAAACTTCGCCGATATATCATCAGTCAAATAGAAAAAGCGCTGAAGCCTGGATGGTGCCACCCCATTCATAAAGTCACTGACGCTTCTAAATTGATATGTACCAAAAAATGCCGGAATTAGGGTTTGGTCATATGCCGTATAGTTAATGTCTGCTCCGGCAGTATATACATGTTTCCTTCTAACCCAGGTAGAGACATTAAACAAACCAAGGTCAATGGCTTTGAAATCGCTCACGCCTGTGTTCAGTTCACTGCCAAAACTAAGCGTGGCATCGCCATCGAGAATTGACACCGATGGAAAGGGCTGCCCGATCCACTTTCGCTGATCCTTCTGACTAACAAAGGTTAAAAGCAACCGGTTATTGATATTATTTTTTAAAAAATGCTTCCATTCGAATGATCCCGTGTGCGTGGTCGAGGGAATGATGACGCCGTTGTTATGAAAAGAAATAGCAGTCGGACTACTGGGCCGGGGAGGCGTCATTCGCGATGCATCATTGAGTCGGTAGCTCAGCATAAATTTATCTCTTAGCGATGCATTCCAATCCAGTTTTATGTTCAGACGGGTAGCGTTCAATTCATCTTTTGTTTCGGAAAATGAACCGGGGTCATACTGATACTTGGAATTTATAAGCTCGCTCAGCGCAAGCAGCTGTTGCTCGTTGCTGTTGCCCCGATAATCCAGGACATTAAACGGTTGGGGTCTTTCGTCTGTTTGTCTTTCAATGAGTACAAAATAGAATAGCTTATCTCTTACCAAGGCCCCGCTATTCCATGCTCCAAAAGTTTGATTAAAAAATTCCGTGAGTCGAGGGCGATGAAATTCTCCGGGCGAGCCGGTTTTTTCCAAAGGCTGTGGAGATCTGCCGGTCAGGTTTTCATTTCTGAAATAATACCACACAGAGGATTTATTTTCATTGCTGCCCGAACGGGTAATGGCATTGATACTTCCACCGGTAAAATTTCCGTATTGCGTATTGTAGGGAGCTTGCAAAATATTTATTTCTTCTATTGATTCGATTGAAATGGGAGACGACCCTGTTTGCCCTCCATTCATACCATTTACTGAAGTACC
>DASYSW010000379.1:0-10198 GCA_036002905.1 Chitinophagaceae bacterium | reverse complement strand
TTTTGAAAATATATATTAATTCGTTAAATCAGTTAGATACTAATGCGCTTCCAGCCAATTCTCCCCACCGCCTATCTCTGCGATCACAGGCACATCATGTGGTAATGGCATCGCCGCTTGCATGCATTCGATAATGACAGGTCTGATGGCTTCCGCTTCTTCTTTCAAAGCATCAAAAACCAA
The DNA here is from genome assembly GCA_036002905.1 of Chitinophagaceae bacterium. Lineage (GTDB taxonomy): Bacteria > Bacteroidota > Bacteroidia > Chitinophagales > Chitinophagaceae > VBAU01. The sequence goes on along the minus strand of DASYSW010000379.1, from coordinate 10,015 downwards.
TTCATCATGCACCTGCAATATCATTTTAGACTTGAATTTCCTTTTTTCTAATTCTTGATACAATTTGATCATGGCCAGCTTGATCATATCCGCAGCTGTTCCCTGGATGGGTGAATTGATCGCATTTCGTTCTGCAAAACTGCGGACGGTAAAGTTTGCTGAGTTGATATCTCTCAACCACCTTCTTCTTCCCATCAACGTTTGCACATAACCATGTTCACGTGCAAAATTGATAGTATCATCCATGTATTTGGTGATCCCATGAAATTCTTTCTTGTAATTATCAATGATCGCCTTTGCTTCCGTTCTTGAGATGCCTAAGTTATCAGCCAATCCAAACGCACCCTGGCCGTAGATAATGCCAAAGTTGACGCTCTTTGCTTTGTAGCGCATTTCCTTTGTCACATCCTTTTCTTCCACGTTATATACTTTGGCTGCGGTGGCAGTATGTATGTCCTTGTTTTGCCTGAATGCATCGCCCATATTTGGATCACCACTTATGGCTGCCACAATGCGTAATTCAATTTGAGAATAATCGGCACTTAGCAGGACATGATCTTTGTCTCTCGGAATAAATGCTTTTCGTATTTCCCTACCCCTGTCGGAGCGGATGGGAATATTTTGAAGATTTGGATTATTGCTTGCCAGTCTTCCCGTTACAGCAACAGCCTGGCCATAGGTTGTGTGTACCCGTCCAGTCTTGCGATTGATCAGCAAAGGCAGGGCATCTACATACGTTGATTTTAATTTAGTATATTCACGATACGCAAGAATGTCCATGCAGATCTGGTTCTTGTGTGCCAGTTTCATCAACACATCTTCACCAGTTGCGTATTGTCCTGTTTTTGTCTTTCGTGCCTTCGGATCCAACTGCAGTTTTTCAAACAGCACCTCACCTAATTGCTTTGGCGACGATAGATTAAACCTGACACCGGCTTGCTTATACACAGCCTCTTCACTTTTCTTTGCTTCCCGTTCCAGTTCTTTTGAATACTCATTTAAAAAGTCAACGTCAATTTTTACTCCCTCAAACTCCATATCCATCAGGACCTTGACAAGCGGATTTTCAACCTCACTAAAAACCCTTTCAACGTTATTTTTTTTGAGAAGCGGGATAAGTACATTTTTCAACTGCAGCGTGATATCTGCATCTTCAACGGCGTATTCTTTTATTTTTTCCAGTTCCACATCACGCATGCTCCCCTGGCTCCTGCCTTTCTTTCCGATCAGCTCTTCAATAGCTATGGGCTCATACCCCAGGTATTTGGCACTCATCATGTCCATCGTTGCTTTTCCGTCAGGTTCAATCACATAATACGCAAGCATAGTATCAAAGATGTTCCCCTTCAACTCATATCCATACCGTTTTACAATCAAAAGATCGTACTTCAAATTTTGTCCCACCCAAACTTTTTTTTCGTCATTGAACAGATCGGTAAATTGTGCGAGAATTTCCTTTGTTCGGGTTTGATCGGTGGGACATGGAACAAAATATCCGTTGCAGGCCTTTGCGGAAAAACTAAAACCAACCAGCTCTGCATCATTTGCATCAATACCCGTGGTTTCAACATCGAAACATATCTCATCGTAAGCCATTAATTCCTTTACCAGAGCCATTATGGCATCATCGCCCTCAATGGCTTTATAATCGTGCGGGCAATTGTGAATATTCTTGTCAACTTTCTGGGTAGCTTCTGATATTTCCTCAACTACTTCTTCAATAGCCGCTGCTATTTTTTTACTCTTCGCCTGTTGCACCTGTACGGCATTTCCAAAAAGATCTGTCTGTACTCCTTCTGGAGCGGCTGCAAACGCGTTGAACTCATCTCCTAAAAGTCTTTTCCCAAGGTTTCTGAATTCCAACTCAGTAAATACTTCATTCAATTTTTCCCTGTTCCATTCTTTGAGCCTGAAATCTTCTCCATGAAATTCCACCGGAGCACTTGTAATGATCGTTGCAAGTTTTTTTGACAGTAATGCACTCTCTTTACCCGCTTTTATTTTTTCCCCTAACGAACCCTTTATTTTGTCAGCATTGTCCAAAATATTTTCCAGCGAACCATACTCCGTTAATAATTTGCTGGCGGTTTTTTGTCCTACGCCCGCAACGCCCGGAATATTGTCTACCGAATCCCCCATTAGTCCGAGGAGGTCGACTACCTGGTTAGTGGATCGGATATCCCATTTTTCACAAACTTCTTTAGGTCCCAGTATCTCGGGATCGCCTCCCTGGTAGCCAGGTTTATAAATTTTTATATTTTCGGTTACCAACTGTCCGAAATCTTTATCAGGTGTTACCATGTAAACTTCATAACCTGCTTTTTCTCCTTGTTTAGAAAGAGTCCCGATCACATCGTCTGCTTCATATCCATCCACTTCAATAATTGGAATATTAAATCCCTGTATGATCCTTTTTATATCCGGTATTGCTGAGAGAATATCTTCGGGCGCATCTTGTCGATTTGCTTTATAGTCTTCAAAATCCGTATGTCGTTCGGTTGGTGCTGCGGTATCGAAACAAATCGCCATGTGAGATGGCTTCTGGTTATTGATCAGATCTGCTAATGTGTTTGTAAAACCAAATTGCGCATTAGTGTTTCTGCCTTTCGTCGTGAGTCGGGGATTGCGAATGAGAGCATAGTACGCACGAAAAATCAGTGCCATCGCATCGAGAAGAAAAACTTTTTTCGCCATTCAGCGAAGATAAGCCCATCCGATACCCTTGCCAAAAGGGCAAAAAAAACTTCAGGGACCTCTTTAAAAAGCCAAGCCCCGACACTGTCGGGGCGGTTTTTTTATTAAAGAATGATCAACTAAAACTCAGTTGATAGTAAGCTTCGTTGCATTTTCCTGTTCGTTCTTTTCAACAGGTTGCGAAACTGAAGCAGCGGGCTTTGCATTAAGATATTTCTCAGCATCCTGAACGGGAACTGTTCCTGTGATGGCAGGGGCGTTTGTTTGAACAGCCACTGGCAACGTTACACCCTTGTCTTTATGGATGAAATTCAGGTAGAGGGCAAAAAACAAAAGATTGAATGCAAAGAAGTTTACAATTTTACGGATTCGACGTTTCATGCGTATTGGATTTTTGATTCGAAAAAATGATGAATGACTTTCGAAATCTAAATTAGACAGGGACTCATACATATCCAAGCTGTTACCCTGAAATTCTGTCAATATTCCGAAGAAACCCTAAGGGCATATTCGTATAATTACGAGGGGTTCAGGCCTTCATTTTTTCGAGGTCTTTTTGCAATCTAAACATTTCATCTCTCAATCTTGCGGCCTCCATGAAATCAAGATCACGGGCCGCTTTTTCCATTTCTTTTTTGATTTTGCCAATAGCCTTTTCCACTTGTGGGATGGTTTTGTATTCTGCCTGTTCATCTGCAGCCACCGTTACAATGTCTTCATCGGCTGCAATGGCATAAGGATTTTTAGGATCATATCCCTTAATGTCAAGCACTGAGGTTTGCGCAAATACATGCTCTTTTGTTTTCTTAATCGTTCTCGGTGTTATTCCATGTTCAATATTATAAGCAATTTGTTTTTCCCGGCGACGATTCGTTTCATCAATCGTTTTTTGCATGCTCTCGGTCATCATGTCGGCATAAAATACTACGAGACCATCTACATTTCTCGCTGCACGACCAGCTGTTTGTGTCAATGATTTTTCATTGCGTAAAAAGCCTTCTTTGTCTGCATCAAGGATAGCAACCAGCGAAACTTCAGGAAGATCTAATCCCTCACGCAATAAGTTTACACCGACCAGTACATCTATTTCCCCCAATCGAAGCTGACGTAGAATTTCAATCCTTTCCAAGGTGTGTATTTCACTGTGGATGTATTTGGATTTGATATTAATGCGGTGAAGGTATTTGTCCATTTCTTCGGCCATCCTCTTCGTGAGTGTAGTTACTAAAACCCTGTCACCCTTCGTAACCCGCCTGTCAATCTCGTCGAGCAGATCATCGATTTGGTTGACGCTTGGACGAATTTCAATGGGTGGTTCCAGCAGGCCAGTGGGCCGAACCACTTGTTCCACCACAACACCTCCCGTTTTCTCCAATTCAAAATCATCGGGAGTTGCTGAAACGAAGATTACCTGGTTCAGCATGCTTTCAAATTCATGAAAATTCAATGGGCGGTTATCTAATGCCGAAGGCAAACGAAAACCAAAATCAACTAAAATTAGTTTCCGGCTCCTGTCCCCTCCATACATGCCGCTTACCTGTGGAACAGTTTGATGGCTTTCATCGATCACGCATAAAAAATCTTTTGGAAAATAATCAAGCAAACAAAATGGTCTCGTACCAGGATATCGACGGTCAAAAAATCTTGAATAATTCTCTATCCCATTGCAATAACCCAGTTCACGGATCATTTCCAAGTCAAATTCTACTCTTTCTTTCAAACGCTGTGCTTCGATAAGTTTGCCAACAGACTTAAAATATTCGGTCTGTGAATGCATTTCATCCTGTATCTCGTAAATGATCTGCTGAAGCATGTCCTTTGGTGCTAAATATAAATTAGCCGGAAAAATGGCCGCATTCTCCATTATGCCGATTCGCTTACCGGTTACCACATCAAAACTTTCGATCTCCTCTATCTCATCACCAAAGAAAATTATCCGGTAACCATAATCGACATAGGGGAGATTGATCTCAACAGTATCACCTTTTACCCTGAATGTCCCGCGTTTGAATTCGAGCGTTGTCCTGCTATAAAGGGAATTCACAAGGGAGTGGAGAAATCCCTGGCGGGAAATTGTTTGATTTTTACTAATGCGGACAATGCCATTTTCAAAATCGGCTGGGTTGCCAATACCATAGATACAGCTTACAGAAGCGACAACGATAATATCTCTTCTTCCTGAAAGTAACTGTGCCGTTGCCTGGAGTCGTAGTTTATCGAGCTCTTCATTGATCGAAAGATCTTTTTCAATATAGACGTCGCTCACCGGCATGTAAGCTTCGGGCTGATAATAATCATAGTAAGAAACAAAGTAACCCACCGCATTGTCAGGAAAAAATTGTTTGAATTCTCCGTAAAGTTGAGCGACCAATGTTTTGTTATGTGTAAGAACGAGAGTAGGCCGCTGAACATTTTGAATGACATTGGCGATCGTGAAAGTCTTTCCACTTCCCGTCACACCTAAAAGAGTTTGATACTTTTCGTCCTGTAATATTCCTTCAGTCAATTGACGAATGGCATCGGGCTGATCACCCGCGGGCTGATATGGTGCATGAAGCTTAAAAGGCATAAAAATTTAAATGAGGTGCCTTCCAGAGTGAAGGCAGGTTTGCAATTTACTGAATGTAACAATGAAGAATATCATTCGAGCAGTTTCACCCATACGTGATCGTCCACTATCATATTATTTTTAAATGCTGCTTTCTTTCGTATACATTCTAAATAGAATCCATTTTTTTCCAATGCTTTCATTGATGCTTTGTTGTATTCAAATACCTCTGCGTAAATTCTGACGATATCAAATTTTTCCTGAACGTACCTCACCATTTGTTTTATGGCCTCTGTTGCAACTCCTTTCCCCCAATGCTCTTCAGCAATGAAATAGCCGATTTCGGCGGTTTTTATATAGACATCATCTCTGAGAGTTACGCCAATGCTGCCAGCCAATTTGCCATCTACTTCTATAGCAAATGTTGTGACGACTTTTTGCTTCTTTACCAGTTCCAGCCATTCTTTTGCATCTTTTTTTGTATAGGGATACGGTAAACGGTCACGGACATTGTCCCAGATTTTTTTATTGTTTGCGATCGCGGCCAGCACATCGGCATCGGATCTCTTCCATTCTCTCAAAGTCACCTTCATGGATATTATTTAATTTTTCTCTTGGTATAAATTGAATAATCAGGGAGAATAGGCTCATACTCTTCATGCATCAGCGGGGATGTCAATAAAAAATCAGCGGTGGCACGATCACAGGCGATCGGAATATTATAGGTAACAGCAACTCTTAGCAAGGCCTTCACATCAGGATCGTGTGGTTGAGCTTCCATAGTGTCCCAGAAAAAAATAAGCACATCAATCTTGCCCTCAGCAATTTTTGCCCCAACCTGCTGATCACCACCCAGTGGCCCGCTAAGAAATTTTGTGATGGACAGATCCAGCGCATTTTCCAGCAAGGTGCCTGTTGTCCCGGTAGCATATAGCCTGTGTTTTGATAAAACAGCTTTATTATAAATGGACCATTCTACCAACTCTGATTTCTTATTGTCATGCGCTACCAATGCAATTCTTTTACGTGCTTCAAATTTTCTTGTATTCATAAACCGTTTTTGATCTTTAAAGCTAGTCCAAATTAAAAAGCCGCCCCGACAATATCGGGACGGCGTAATTGTCAACATAATCTATTTTATGCTGCCTGCACTTCTTTTATCTTTTCCCTGATCTTAGTCTCAATTTCGTCGGCTAGTCCCGGATTATCGGTCAGCAGTTGCTTTACCGCATCACGGCCCTGCCCCAGCTTATCGCTGTTATAGCTGAACCAGCTTCCGCTTTTTTGAATAATACCAAGTTCAACACCCATATCAATGATCTCCCCGGTCTTTGATATCCCTTCACCAAAAACGATATCAAATTCTGCGCTCCGGAAAGGGGGTGCAACTTTATTCTTTACTACTTTCACTTTTACACGATTGCCAATTGCTTCTTCGCCATCTTTTATTTGAGCCATGCGGCGAATATCCAAACGAACCGAGGCATAAAACTTCAATGCATTTCCTCCTGTTGTTGTTTCAGGATTTCCGAACATGACACCAATTTTCTCACGCAATTGATTGATGAAAATGCAAATGGTATTTGTTTTCGAGATCGTGGCCGTGAGTTTACGTAAGGCCTGGCTCATTAAGCGAGCCTGCAATCCCATTTTGCTGTCGCCCATTTCCCCTTCCAGTTCACCCTTGGGAACAAGGGCCGCAACAGAATCGATGACCACAACATCCAATGCTCCTGAAAGAATTAAGCGATCTGCAATTTCAAGGGCCTGTTCACCGTAGTCTGGTTGCGAGATCAAAAGATTATCCACATCCACTCCGAGTTTTTGCGCATAGCTGCTATCAAATGCGTGCTCTGCATCGATGATGGCGCACATGCCGCCTTTCTTTTGGGCTTCCGCGATGACATGAGTTGCGACGGTTGTTTTGCCCGATGACTCGGGACCATATATTTCAACCACTCTGCCTTTTGGAAGACCCCCTATACCCAGGGCCACATCAAGACCAATTGAGCCGGTAGAGATAACCTCCTGTTGATTCTCTGCCCTTTCATTCATCATCATTACACTGCCCTTGCCAAAATCTTTTTCAATTTTGTCAATAGTTAGTTTCAGGGCTTTTAGTTTTTCGCTGTTGTTTGCCATATCAATGGCTTTTTCTGTTTTTGCCATAATCCAAAGTTAGGTTTCTATGCCTCCCGATAGCTATCGGGACTAAAAAAGTAATTAACAATCGAAGCTAAGCATTTTAGCAATTACAAACTAATTATATTGGTAATTTTTTTATACCATTTTGTGGGTATGCCGGGAATCTCAAAAATTTAATAGATTCTCCTGGATTGTTATCCAACCCATCCAGCTCATTACGACTACAACGAGCCAACCAGCGAATTGCATCCACACAGGATGTTTGTAACCTTTCATGATGTTATTTTTTGTAGCAGCAAAAAGAATGATGGCTAACGCAATCGGCAATATCAAACCGTTTATCGCACCGGCAAAGAGCAGGAGCTGTTTTGGCTTCCCGATGAAAACAAATATGCAAGTGGTTAAAATAATAAAAATTGAAATGCAAAGACGCTCATATTTTATAAACGCAGGGTGAAAGGTTTTGAAGAAGGAAACTGACGTATAAGATGCGCCGACAACGGAAGAAATAGCAGCACTCCAAAGGACAATGCCAAAAATTCGCAAACCGATCTCGCCTGCGGCAAAATGAAAAACACTGGCTGGTGGATTATCATTGTCCAATACTGCGCCATGCACCAGCGCTCCCACCACAGCAAGGAATAGAACGAACCGCATAATAGTAGAGATGATGATCCCACTTATTGCGCTCTTATCGACCTTGGACAAATTGTCCTTCCCTTTTATACCGGCATCTAACAAGCGGTGTGCGCCAGAAAATGTGAGGTAGCCACCCACCGTTCCACCAACAATCGTAACAATAGCGATCGTGCTTATTTCTTCAGGAACAAAACTATGATGTAGGGCCTGCGCGATTGGCGGATGTGCGCTGAAGGCTATAAATAATGTAAGAAGAATTTTTGCCGACCCCAGGATCTTAGTAAAACCATCCAGCATGCTCCCGATCTCTTTTATCCAGAATAGCAGCAACGCTACAGCTCCACTTATGATCGCACCGGTTGAAAAAGAAATTCCTGTCAGAACATTCGCACCCAACGCACAACCTGCAATATTTCCAATATTAAATGCAAAACCACCTATTACTACTAATATTGATAAAAAGTATCCGAGTCCCGGCAGCAACAGGTTTGAAAGATCCTGGGCTCTCAATTCGCTAACAGTTAATATGCGCCAGGTATTTAATTGAGCTCCTATATCAAGCAGGACAGAAACAAGGATAACAAATCCAAAACTTGTCAGTAATTGTTGTGTGAATACTGTGGTTTGTGTCAGAAAACCGGGACCGATAGAAGAATTTGCCATCAGAAAGGCGGCGCCCAGGCCGGCACCTCCCAAAACTTTGAATTTAGATGGCTTTAATGTCAATCTTATTTTGTTTTAGGTTCTCATGAATGGCTTTGGCAAATTCAACTGCATTTTTCCCATCGCCATGTATGCAAATCGTCTCGGCTGTAATAGAAATTCTATTTCCAGTTACAGACGCGACTGTGCTTTCGTTTATCATTTGGAGCGCCTGCATTACAGATTTTGCGCTGTCGACGATCAAAGCATTTGTTTGCGACCTTGGAGTAAGACTTCCATCATCCTGGTAAGTGCGATCTGCAAATACTTCACTTGCAGTTTTTAAATTTAATTGCCTTGCTTGTTCAATGGAGCAACTTCCGCTCAAACCAAATAAAATAAGATCCTCATCAAAATCTTTTACTGCGTGTGCAATTGCATTGGCTATTGTCGGATCCTTAGCCGACATATTGTACAGGGCTCCATGTGGCTTTACATGATGAAGCTTTGCTTGTCGATGCTTTGCTATTTTTTCCAGGAGTCTTAATTGCAGAATAATTATATCATATATCTTATCCGGGTCCAGGTTCATTTCTGTCCTCCCAAAATTTTCTCTGTCAAAAAAAGAGGGGTGTGCGCCAATCGCCACTTTATTTTTTTGTGCGAGTTCGATCGTTTGCCTGATTATTGTTTCGTTGCCGGCATGATAGCCGCAGGCAATGTTAGCTGAACTGATAAACGGCATTATCAACTCATCGTTACCGATGCCTTCGCCCATATCACAGTTAATGTCAATGGCCGGCATGAGCTGTATTGTAAAATTCTTCCAGCCTGAATTTACAGGCATTTTGCAGTTGCAGCAAATGTTGTTGCTGTAGAAACAACAACTCTTCGGCATGTTCCTGATCAATGAAGCGGAAAACGATTTTATCGCCCGGTTGCTTTTGCGCAAGTATTGGCAGGTGTGCTGCTGCTACGTATGCAATTCTCGGGTAACCACCTGCTGTCTGATGATCGGCCATCAGGATAATTAATTCGCCGTTCGGCAGTAATTGTATCGTCCCAAAACTTACAATGGAAGAAACCAACTCACAATCTTGCTTCGCAGCTAATGTTCCCTGCAAGCGATAGCCCATCCGGTCCGCCAGTGACCCGATGACAAAGAAATCTTTAAAAATTTTCTTCCTCGACTCTTTTGTAAGCAGTTCCCATTCGTTACCCGGCACAACGGCTATTCGATCAATTGATGTTTCTTTCCAAAGTATATCTGCTTTCCATGGCAGGATCAAAAAGTCCTGATCTTTTAGAAAACATTTGTATTCATTTCTTTCTTTGAAATTGATTGAA
>DASYSW010000378.1:0-2694 GCA_036002905.1 Chitinophagaceae bacterium | reverse complement strand
AAACAATCAAACACCTGAATACGTTGGCGCGCAGCAAAAAAAATTTGCATGGATGATCGGTGTGGTGCTCTCGGCCGCCATGTTCATCCTGATTGTGATAGTTAATTCTTACAGCCTTATTACAGGGGTGATCTGCCTTATCTGCCTGGTGTTCCTGTTTTTTGAGTCTGCGTTTGGTATTTGCCTGGGTTGCAAATTTTATCCGCTAATCTTTAAAGAGAAACCACAACGTTGCCCGGGTGAGGTTTGTGATGCACGTGCAAAAGAAGAGATTCAAAGCATATCCAGGACGCAGCTACTCATTGTATTTTCATTTGCTGCCGTTGTGTTCATTGCAGCGTGGTTTTTTAATGACCAATTTAGTAAACAACCATCTGATCTGTTTGGAAATGCTACCCGTTCTACCTTATCCTCGCCGGTTCACTAAGTCTTGTCAAATTGTGCGAGGTTCAACTTTGGATCGATCCTTTCACCTGCCTGTACGATCTCGTCCCAACTGGTCTTTTTCCCTGTTCTTGCAGCATTTCGTCCGAGGATCGCGGTCAGCGTAGACTCGACGCCGGATCTTATTTCGTTAACATGATTGCCCGACTCGATGCTTTTGATGAATGCCTTTTCTTTATTTGCATCTGCGTCCTGAAGCGATGAAAGGAAAACACCAGCCGCCCGCTTTTCGGGACTGACTTCACTCTCGGACTTCGGAATACCCGAATCCCAGGCTTTCGTACCATTGATGAAAACACCACCACTGTAGTGTGCCTCTGCTACTCCTTCCGTACCAATAAACCGGCAACAGACATCGCCAAAGACCGGCCCGAGCTGAGTTGAGTGAATGCTCACATTGATATTATTGGGGTATTGATACGCAACCTGGTAATTGTTCCAGGTATTGCCAAGTTTTGGTGCACCTTTCATTCCGCCTGTACCTATCGCGTCGATCGCATGCTGCTTCAACGTCCAATTGCATACATCGAGCATATGGATGCCCTGATCCAGCAAGATTCCGCCCGACAGTTCTTCAAAATGAAAATGGTTACGGATACGGAATTCATCATTCGACATATTCTTTGGTTCGGGAACATCAGTGCCCGAAGAGATATAGAATAACTGTGCATTCACCACCTCGCCGATGTCACCTTGCTGAACTCTTCTCACCATTTCGGCATAAACAGAAGCATAACGGATCTGGAACCCGATCACCACACTTAATTTGCTACTTAACTTTTCTCCAACACGCAACACTCTTTTGCACCCGTCAGTGTCGGGAGCCACCGGTTTCTCGCAGTAAACATGCTTACCTCCATCAACCGCTGCCTCTAAAATAAAAGGATGTGCGTAGGCCGGCGTTGAGATCTGAACTGCATCGACATCTTTGTTTTCAATCATCTTCAAATAGGCTTTTGATCCCTGGTAGACGTACGACGAACTGATAGCGGGCAAATTTTTTGCAGAATTCAATTGGTTGTAGACAGGTAATTGCTTCTGCAATTTGTCTTCTAAAAGATCGGCCATTGCAATGATATGAACGTTGGTGTTCTGCGACATTGATGTGATCACCGCCGTGCCACGGTTCCCGCACCCGATGATCCCTAAGCGGATGGCAGAATTAACGCGCGACTTAAAAACGATATCAGGCTTCAGAATAGTAAATGCTGAAACTGTGGCTGCATTCTTGAGAAAGGTCCTTCTTTGCATCGCTCTGGTTTTATGGATGAAAAATTTGAATTGATGGGGAAAGATACAACATTGACGTCTGATCATTTTGGACTGCAGTTGCGAACTTCAAAGAGCATAGATCTTCTTTTTTCTTTACCTTCCGTAGTAAACGATACGTTATGCGGACTTTCCTGGTAAACTTTATTTACACTTCTGCCAGCCACTCTTACAATGCAGATTTTGTTTTATTCACTCAAGAAACATTTCCCACCTCACACGAGATATACAAGCAAATTAAAGCGACGGCGGTTTCAAAAGGTATGCAGGTCCACGGGCCCATATTGTGGACGGGGATCGTAGAATTGAATAAAGACGATGAGCGCCAATTTAATTTTGTAGAAGAATAATATCATGCCCGCTGACGGAACGTCCTTCCATATCGCCTGCCTGCACCCGGGTTTCTTCGCTTGTTAAATGATGATGATTGCTGTACGGACACACTTTCCTGCGGATGCATAAGCGCTACATCATAAGGATGACCTTTGATGATTGGAAGCTTTTTGCCGATCAGTTTTTGGATATCACTCAAAGAAATTTTTTCTTCATAATCACAAAATGAGATGGCAGTTCCGCTGGCTCCTGCACGGCCGGTACGACCAATTCGATGTACATAAGTTTCCGGAATGTCAGGCAGGTCAAAATTGATCACATGCGTCAGGTCATCAATATCAATTCCCCTTGCTGCAATGTCTGTGGCAACTAAAACTCTCGTTCGCCGGCTTATAAAATTATTCAATGCCCGTTGCCGTTCATTCTGCGACTTATTACCGTGGATAGCCTGGGCATGAATACCATTTCGATTCAGATCTCTTGCTACCCGATCCGCTCCATGTTTTGTTCTGGTGAACACCAATGCAGTTTTTATGGAAGCATTGGAGAGCAGGTGAGCCAGCAACAGGCGTTTATTTTGTTTTTCGACAAAGCAAATTGACTGGTTTATCGCATCAACAGTTGACGAAACCGGTGTTACCTCTATTT
>DASYSW010000377.1:0-3040 GCA_036002905.1 Chitinophagaceae bacterium | reverse complement strand
TTCATTAGATTCAGCAAGCAAGTGAAAGATCTGCAGCAGTAAAACAAGCTGATCAAAATGCTGTAAGGAGGGTAGTTTCTTTAACCTCTCCCCTGCTACTCGTTTCGTTTCTCCGTAAAATGCCAGGCCATTTCGGGCCTTTTCAAAAAGGTCTTTTAAAGCAACCATCTCCGGAAGTGAAAGGAAATCCTTTCCCAGGAAATCTTCTTTCATTTGAACCACAACGGTATCCACCGTTGTTTTTACTCCATAGTCAAAGTTCAGGTGAGGTATGTTAGGTCCTATCAACGCAAGATCACTGTCCTTGTACTTCGATATATGATCACCAATGTGACGAAAACCCTGATCGGCTTCCACATATACGATCTCAAATTCAGGATGAAAATGCCAGTAGAATAATTCATTTAGATTCGGGGTAAGCAATATCCGAAAAGAACTGTCTTTATCGGTTGATACCGCTTCGCGTTTTGCCTTCATTTGCTCTTGATTTGCAAATTTTTATTCAAAATAAATAAAAAATGTCAATACAGAACAAAAACATGCCTGTAAAGATGTAGGTTATGGCGGCCTCGCAATGCTACATTTGATAGATCAAAAACAAAAACAATGACTCGTAACGATGCTGAGGTTTACACGGAAACAGGCAAAAAAGAACGATCAAAAAGGCTAGCCAGGGCGGGTTCGCTGAGTAAAAAGGGTGTTGAAGTAAAGATCTGCAAGCATGTTACCCCTGGCGGTTGGTGCAATAAAAAACGTCAACGCTGCCCTTTATTGGACCTCCTATTCATTAATCAATAAAATTTGCTTTATGGAAAATAAAACAATGGCGGCCACCATGGCGCCGACGATGGTTCCCGAAAATGCACACAAGGATATTCCAGGCAATCCATCAACTGCAAAAAGTAGCGCCGTCAAGCTAAATGACAGGAGTAATGGAAAACCGCTTCGCGTGTTGAGTGAAGAGGACTGGAATTTCTGGGTAACCAATGGATACATCGTAATCAGGAATGCTGTACCGAAAGAACAGGCATTGGCAACTGCAAATTTTTTATGGGAGTTTGAGGAAAAAGACCAGCACGACCCTGAAACCTGGTATACCCAGCCTCGTGCCGAAATGAAGATGAAGGAACTCACAAATACGGGGATGGTGGAAGTTTACAATAATCAACAGTTATGGAACAATCGCATGACCCAAAAAATATACGATGCCTTTGTTGACATTTGGGGAACAGAAAAATTATGGGTCACTATCGACAGGGCTAACTTAAATTTTCCTATCCGCCCGGGTTTCGAATATAAAGGCTTTATTCATTGGGATTATGATCCCGAAACAAAGCCGGTGAATGTGCAAGGTGTTTTGGCATTGGCAGACCAGACCGATGAAAATATGGGAGGCTTCCAATGCATACCTGAATTATTCCGCACTTATGATACCTGGAAACTTACACAACCTGAAGATCGCGACCATTTCAAACCCGATGTTTCAGGGTTCGGTTTGGTGAAGGTAAAAATGGAAGCCGGAGACCTCCTTATTTTCAATAGTCTTCAGCCCCATGGTATTCGTCCGAACCTGAGTGGCAGCAAGGTTCGCATTGCTCAATACATTTCCATGATGCCTGCAGAGGAAAATAATGAGCCGTTACGGCAATGGAGGATTGCTTCATGGAGAGACAGAATTGCGCCCGAAGGTTATGCATTTCCGGGCGATCCCCGCAAATGGGAACAAACCAAATATCCGGCAGCTGTCTTAAATAATCTTGGTAAAAAGCTATTGGGATTGGAAAATTGGTAAACACTATATTGTTTATTTCAATCCTAATATTGCAGAATGAAATATAAACTAATTCATTCCGCTTTTATTATTTGTCTTCTTTTTTGCGATTGTTCTTTCCCAAAGAAAACAGCGACAAATAATGTATTACGGGCCTCATCGCTATCTCCCTTTGGAAGATATGATTGGAATACAAAAGGCGATCTTGAGCTGATCAGCTCCGCAATAAATTTTGGTTTTAGTTTCTCGGGCAAAGAATGTAAAGTTTTTGCTTATCTCACAGATACAACCGCACACAATTATCTTCAATATGAATTGGATGGCGCTTATCAAAAGAGGATAAAGATCCCCGGAAACAACAGGAGCCCGGTTGTAATCGAAGCAAGCCAGGAAGGCACCCACACCGTTTGGATATATAAAGCCACAGAAGCACATACCGGCCCCATCTTCATTGAAAAGATCACAGGGCAAAATTTAAACCCACTCAAAAGACCCGAAGCGCCGTTGATCGAATTTATCGGCAATAGCATTACGTGCGGTGCAGCAGCCGATCCCTCCGAAACACCTTGCGGCACGGGAGTCTATCATGATCAGCACAATGCTTATTATGCCTATGGAGTCAGAGTGGCGAGGGCATTGTCGGTTAATTTTATACTAAGCAGCGTAAGCGGCATTGGGATCTATCGCACGTGGAATATGAACGGGCCCTCAATGCCCCAGGTGTATGAAAAAACAGATTTCCAGGTTGACGGCAAGCGTCTTTGGAATTTTGAAACATATAAGCCCACTATTGTAAGTATTGCCCTTGGAACAAATGACCTTAGCAATGGGGATGGGAAACATGAGCGATCGCCTTTTGACAGCGCCGTGTTTGTGACCGACTACATAAAGTTTGTACAACTTGTAAAAACAAAATACTCAAATGCGACGATAGCATTATTGAGCAGCCCGATGGTCAATGGTGAGAGCAGGATCCTGTTGCAAAATTGTCTCACCGCGGTCAAAGAAAATATTGATGCCCTATATCCGTCTGATAAAAAGGTTGCGTTGTATTTTTTCAAGCCAATGCAGGCAAGAGGATGTACCGGGCACCCGAACGTTGAAGATCATGCCATACTTGCCGAGGAGCTTGTTCCATTTTTCAAGGTTTTACTTTAGCGCGACCCACTTAGTTGCGACCGGGTAAATAGTAAATTCATATCAATGAGAAGGCTTGTCACCTGGTCCGTTTTTTTGGGAAATTGACCGAATATCGCCGCATTTTCAAAT
>DASYSW010000376.1:0-13944 GCA_036002905.1 Chitinophagaceae bacterium | reverse complement strand
ACCGGGTCGTTTATAGCCGGGAAATTCTATGGTGAGTATTCTCATCGCCTGGCGATTCAGCATGGGATCCTCTGCATAAAGGTCAATTCTTCACTTTTATTCTTTGTCACAATGGATGCAAGAAGAAAAACTTCATTGTTTTTTATCGTATCGATTGTTAAATTTCCTTTTTTCCCGGCAAGGTCTTTCGTTGCGGAGCTACCTGCAGCCATGTTGACTGCAAAGGCAATAAGAAATAATATGGCTGAGGTAACTCGCATTTTAAAGATTGGTTGTGTATGTTGATTTGAATTTTTATCAACTGATGATATTTATTTTGTTCTTCTTTCTTACCTGACAAAATCTGTTTCTATTTTTTTTGTTATCATATTTATTATACAAAGTTGCTCTCTGAATTAGCTTTTGTCAATGCATCGCATCATGAAGTGTATTAATTATTGCATGAAGTGAAGCTTAAAAATGTAATGAAGGGTTTCAGCTGAGTTTTGGGTTTGTTTTTTTCACCACAAAGAAGGATGAACCATACAAGGCATACAAGGCATTTAAGATATTCACTTGCACTCCTTGTATATCTTGTATGGTTCAATTCAGGATGTCGGACTCAACAAAAGAGGCCAGGGTGACGCAAGTTTTTTTAATACACAGGCACAGTAGTCCCGGATAATTGGGATCACATAGGATCTATGTGGATCTATGTTCCTATGTTTCTATGTGGTGATCAAATTGGTACACTGCGACGTCTCGTTGAAGAGATAAATTCAAAAAATAAAAAACCATGCAAGAATACTTACATGGTGATAATTGCTGGTCGTTTATGTTTACTATCGGGTAGTTGTTATCGTTTCAAATTGCTTTTGATAGCCTTTTGCTGACGAACTGAAACCTTTGGCTTCTTCCGCAAGTTGATTCATCATTCCATAAGCCGCGCCAATACCTGAGGCTACTTCCTGGTCTGCATCCGGACCGAATACATTGTCCGTTGAATGTGCTCCCCATTTATAATTTCCGATAAAGTCGTTCAATTCACCTATGGCGTATTTGCAATTGGTTTTATAAATGTTCCAGTTATCACTGCGCAATTTCATTTCAGGACCCTGGAGCATTTGATATTTAAGGTAAGCAACGGTGGTTTCCAGAGCCTGCACCTGGTCAGGGTCTTTATCGTGACCATATTCTCCAAGTTCTACCACTGGTATAGCAGCATATTTTGAACTGTACCATTTGTCGATATTATCTCTCACGGTGCTTACCCAGTCATTGATAGCTGAAATATTTTTACTGAAGAGTTCCGTAGCTGCAGCTAATCTTTTCTGTACGCGTAGATTTAGAAGAGTGATCTCCTGGGTATACTTGGTATTATTTCTTTCAGCCATGAGCTGTTCGTGCTTCTGGTTGGATTTAGTCACATTAAAATCCTCCTCTTGTTGCGGAGTTTCAGTCATGAATTTTTTCATCTCCGCTTCTTTTTCAGCGTCGCTCATTTTATTGAAACGTTTTGCATATTCTTTGTCGTTCATCATTTTTTGCATCATGGCATTCATGCCCGGGTTATTATTGCCGGATAACATGCCCGGGTTTGATTTTATATCGCTGGCCATCTTATAGGCAGCTGCTTTTCTCTCAGCTTCGCTCATATTCATCAGTTTTACCGTTCCCCCCATTTGTTGTACCATCACGCTCTTATCAGCTTCGGCAATGGCTCTTTTCTTTACACCTTCTTCTCCTTCTTTTTCATAAACCTGCTGCAACTTGCTATTCTTTGCAATCATCTCCGCCAATTGTTTTTGCTGCGATTCGATCTTTTTGATGTACGGGTCAAATTTTGCGTCAAGGTCTGTCTGGCCTGCGAGAGGCAATATAAAGATGGGCGCGGGAGCTCCTTCCATTAGGGGCAATAAATTGATGTCCCCTGTTGGATGTTGATTGGCGGACGTCCATTCTTTCCATGGTTCTGTAGCCGGTTTTGCAGATATCGCCTTAGTGATTCCCACAACCGATTGCTCACTGATCGCTTTTAACCGTGGATCATTTGTTAGGTCTGTTTTCTTGTCCTTCTTTACTTTGGTAAGAAGGTCGTTCCAGGTTTTGTAAACCGAGGTGTCTTTTTGTGCTGTAACGGTGTTGCAGAGCATTAGTAAGCTCAATGCTGCGATAAGCAGTGATGAGATCTTTTTCATATTCTAAGGTTTTAGGTTTTGATTTTTAAAGTTTGACGAATTCAACTCTACGATTAGCGGCCTTGCCTTCTTTTGTTTTGTTGTCAGCAACGGCCTGGGTCTCACCTTTGCCATCGGTTTCAACTCTCGAAGGATCAATCGCGAACTCATTTACCAGCATGTCTTTTACTGCTTCAGATCTTTTCTTTGAAAGTTCAAGATTTGACGCATCGCCACCATCACTGTCTGTATGACCGATGATTTTTACTTTTATGCCGGAGTTTTGTCGGAGAACATCAGCTATTTCTTTTACGACACCGTAGGAAGTGGGCTTGATCTTGTCAGAGTTAACGTCGAACAGAATTCCCGTCGTGCTGAATTTCCCTTCTTCTACGAGTTTATGCCTGGCATCTGGTTTGCCCGTGGCTACCTTGATATTGCTTATAAAAACACCATATTGTTCTTCAGAATAGTTGGTAAAGCCAACATCAAACTTCAGTTGGTTCATCAGGTAACCGGGCGGCGTGGCTTTGGGGACATCGAATAATTTTTCTTCATTGATCCACATCCGGAATCTCTCTTTCTGCACCTGGATTGCGACATGCACAGGTATACCCGTAAAGGATTCCTCAAGCTTGCCATAAGACTTTAAGTCGCCGGCGAAGTATTCTTTATTGTCGAGATAAGAATTTATTTTGACCGATGAAGACTCGAACATTCCCGCGTGAACAGAAGCAAATACTGCAGCGTATTTCCTGTTGTCCTTTAAGAAACTATTATTGGTATTCGGCTCTTTGTTGGTTGAAAATAAACCGAAATTGAACTCGGGAAACATCCACCCGTTATTTTTCAACTGCAGTATGAAATCAAATTCAACCGTGTAGTTCTCACCAAACTCTTTTGTGTTGCTGGTAAGATAAATGAATTGCTTGTGAAGTCGAAGCCACTTCCCTTCTACTTTATCGAGTGTCACAACCTCACCGCTACCAGTCGTGTTCCAGCCTACCGGCAGTTCAGCGATGGTTTCTTTGTCATAATTCTCATAGTAAAGAATCGAATCGCCGGGAACAAAATCATATTTGGAGAAACTCTTTAGTGCAGGTTCTTCGGCTTTAGGTTCTGTTACTGCAGTTGTAGAAGCATTTCCGTTGCTGACCACATCTTTGTCATTTTTTCCCTGTGCTTCATCAAGACTTTTATCAATTTGCTTATCTACTTTATTGTCTATCCGTTGGTCCACTTTGTTTTTTACTTTATTCATCAATCCCTTCAACTGTGCGCCCGCAAAGAACGGCAACATGGTCATCAAGGCAACGATTATAAATTTTGATTTCATGATTTTTGATTAAAGAATAAAAATAATCGCGCATATCAGCGGCGAAAACAATAAATTGTTTGAATTGTCAAAAACGAAGCGTGAGTTGCTGAAAATAAAAAGCAACCCGAACGTTGCTTTGGGAGTTGATCAAACTATGTGATCCTATGATCCTGTGTGACTATGTGGTGAAAAACGATTTGACTGCCTGATTCAACACATGGACACAGTAGAAACATAGACACACATAGAGTAAGTCACTTCAAAGATTGCTTTTAAGAGTTACTTAAACCATGTGACCCTATATGATCCTATGTGACTATGTTGTGAAAACATTTGACGGCTGGTCACCACAGCTGCTTGCCCTGGTAGAAGTCTAAGATTTTTGTCCGCAGTACATAGTCGTACTTAGTAGTGATCAGATCAATATTTGCCCTGTCTAAATTGTTTTTTGCAATGAGGTAATCAACGGATGTTCCTACACCATTATTGAAACGGATCTCCGCAGCCTGGAAAGATTCAGTGTACGCGGTCACCTGCTCAAGTAATACGTTGTATCGGCCAGCTGCCGAAACCATGTTGGTATATCCCCGGTCAATCTGCGTACCCAATTGCGTGCGGGTTGTTTTAGCTACATATTGAGTGTTCTTTAAAGTGAGCTTTGCCTGTTTTAACCGGTTCCGCTGTATCAATGAATTAAAAATTGGGATGTTTAAATTAAAACCATAAGAAGTATACACATTATTATCAATTTGATCCTTGTATGGGATCTTCGAGAAGGGACCAAAATTATCCTGGAATCTGTAGACGGGTAGTTTCATGCCATTGCCAATAGCTGAATCAGAGGTTGGCACATACGTAGTATTGAGATATTGATTTTGCTGAGCAACGCTCGAATAGGCAGTTGAAACACCGGCTCCGAAACTCAGCGTGGGCCATAATCGTCCTCTCGCCACCTTCACTGCTTTTGCAGCACTTTGTTCTTTCAGATCAACTGATTTAACAAGCGCCAGTTCCTGTAACGCAGTTTGATAGATCTGGTCTCTTGTAGTTTCATAGCGTACGGCAAACGCCGCCAGGTCTATTCTTTCCAGTTGCATGTCCGGGTTGTAGGGAATGTTCATTAGCTGGCAGAGGGTGATCTTGGCCGTTTCTAATGAATTTTCCGTGTTGACAATTGTTAATCGATCATTGGCATATTGACCTTGCAGATCAGAAAGATCAGATGGCCTGATCGCTCCTTGCTGATTCATCGTTTTCAACCTTTCCACCTGGGCGCCCGAAAGAGTAGCCTGGTTTGTCGCTTGTGTTAACTGGTCTTCGGTGCTTAACACTTGCAGGTAGCCAAGTATAACACTCAAAGTAAGATTGTCTTTGGCCTGTTGCCAATCCATTTTTGAAGCTTCATAAGTCAGCGAATATTGCTTGATGGCATTTTGAAGAGATAAACCGTTGAACAAAATAACTCCGCTGTTTATGCCATAGTTGGACGAACTCACATTTTGTGTTACCGGTTGATTTGAATAAGGATCAATGCTGCGGCCCTGGCTCCACGTCTGTCCTGCGCTGGCGTTTAAACTGGGTAACAGATTCAACTTTGCCTGGTCCTTGTCTATTTTGCTACTCTGCATTTGCAATTGACTTTGCAATACGTCCAAATTATTTGCGAGCGCCGTTTCAACACATTGCTGAAGAGTTAATGTATTTTGTTTCGTGGAATCAGCTTGGGCCATCGTAGCTACATAAAGAAAGACCAGGCTTAGACTTAAAAATATTTTTTTCATCTCGTGTTATTTTATCTGAATTACGTTTTTAATTATGAATAAATATTAGTTTGCGATCATTCCATCCAGCAGGTTGACGATCCTTGAGCCGTAAGATGCATTTTTTTCGGAGTGAGTAACCTGGATGATCGTTACCCCTTCATTGTTCATTTCTTTGAACAGGCCCATGATCTCTTCACCCTGTCTTGAATTTAAATTTCCTGTCGGTTCATCTGCCAGTATTAATTTTGGTTTTGCGATCAATGCCCTGGCAATTCCAACAAGCTGTTGCTGTCCTCCGGAAAGTTGTGTGGGGAAAAGATCTTTTTTTCCAACGATCTGGAATCGATCAAGAATATCAGCCACCATTGCCTTGCGCTCCGAAGTCTTTATATTCTGATAAATCAATGGTGTTTCAATGTTCTCATATACTGTCAGTTCATCTATCAAATGATAAGCCTGGAACACAAAGCCGATATATTGTTTATACAAGGCAGACCTCTGTTTTTCCTTTAACTTATGTACTGATTCATGCATGAAATGGTACTCACCCTCATTGAAGTCATCCAGCATGCCGATTACATTGAGCAGGGTCGATTTGCCGGAACCCGAAGGACCCATGATTGAAATGAACTCTCCCTGTTTTACAGAAAGGTCAACATCTTTTAAAATGAAGGTTCGGTTTACACCCGTATTTACCCATTTGTAGATTCCTTTTAATTCTAGCATTTGTTTTGTTTTTTTATTCCAACAATAGTAATTCTATTCATCGTCCGTTGTGTCACTCACTTCAGGGTTCGTTAATTCTATTCGTCAAACATTCAACCCTTTCGGGGTTGACGAAAACTCTATTCTTTTCAACGGGCTAAAGCCCGTTGCTATTCACCCACTCACCACTCACGACTCACGATTCTCATTCCGTCCGCAACGTCTTCACCGGGTTCATCAGCGCCGCCTTTATCGACTGAAAACTTATTGTCAACAAGGCAATAACGATGGCAGATAATCCGGCAACAGCGACCATCCACCAGCTGATCGAAATGCGATAAGCAAAATCCTGCAACCATTTTGTCATTGCCCAATATGCGACAGGTGATGCGATGATGATCGAAACGATCACCAGCTTCACAAAATCCTTTGATAGCATTGCAGTGATTCCGCTAACGCTTGCTCCCAGCACCTTGCGTATGCCGATTTCTTTATTCCGCTGTTCAGCCATGAATGCCGAAAGTGCGAACAAACCAAGGCAGGCAATGATGATGGCTAACACCGCAAAACTGGTAAAGATAGTCCCTGTGCGTTGGACATTTGCGTACATATTCGCGAAACTTTCATCAAGGAAAGTGTAGCGGAATGCCTGGTTGGGCGAAAAACCTTTCCATATATTCGATGCGTAGGCGATCGCTTGTTTTGTATTGGCACCACTGATCTTTACCGCGACAATCGTTGAATTGTATTTGGAAAGCACAAGGCAAAGCGGAGTAACCTCCTGCCGCATGGATTCAAAATTGAAGTCTTCCATGACGCCGATCACTGTAAACTTTTGCCACCCGTTTTCAATGCGTTGACCAATGGGGTTTGTTAAACCGAGCTTTTTGGCCATTGTCTCGTTGATCACCGTTGCCTCTGAATCTGAAGCCATGTCTTTTGAAAAATATCTCCCTTCGATCATATGCATGCCCATTGTTTTCAGGTAGTCATAATCTACCTGCCACTTTTGAGCGCTGACTCCGATATCTTCCTTGATTTTTCCTTCCTTGTGAAAAGTATTACCGTCGCGTTTCGTTCCTGCTATGGGAAGATAATCACCGATGGAAGCGCTTTTTATTTCTGATGACTTTAGCAAGTCGTTTTTAAAGCCTTCAATTTTATTATCAAGGGTGTTTGTACCCTGTATCAGCATTACCTGGTCTTTGTCAAAACCAACCCTTTTGTTGAGCATGAAGTGCGTTTGTTTATAAATGACAAGTGTGCCGATAATCAGGATGATGGAACTAGTGAATTGGAATACAACCAATCCATTTCTCAACAGTGAGTTTTTGGTTCCACGACTCAGCTGACCTTTCAATACGTTGATGGGTTTGAACGAAGACAAATAAAAAGATGGATATAACCCTGCCATCACACCAACAACGATTGCAGACCCAATCATCAGGGGCAGCAACCACCATGCGGTCCAGGGGACAGTCAACGATTTTGCTGAGAGCGTGTTGAAATAAGGGAGTAATAAAACTGCGATCACCAAACCCATTATAAATGACAATACACTGAACAGTATTGATTCAGCCAGAAATTGTTTCACAAGTCCTCCGCGATAGGATCCAACTACCTTCCTTAATCCAACTTCTTTGGCACGGTTCGCAGATTTTGCAGTGGAAAGGTTTATAAAATTGATGCAGGCAATAACAAGAATAAAAATAGCAATCGCGCCAAACAGCCATACAAATCTTATATCGCTTTTTTCCAGTCCATCGTCAATATCATATGAGTAAAGATGTATGTTGGTAATGGGTTGGGCAAGGATTCTTGCATTTTTAGCCAGATCATCTGCCTGCGGATCGCCGGCTTCTTTCATCCGCTGCACATAATATTTGTTGATAATTAGCTTCAACTTATTTTGAAATTGCGCAGCATCCGTTCCTGGCTTAAGCAAGACATAAGTGTAATAATTACTTGCCTCCCATGTCGTTTGTTCATTATTCCACAATTGATAACCAGTCATTGTTAGCAGGAAATCATAATGCAAATGCGAAGTGGAAGGGAAATCCTGTGCGACCCCCCCTATTTTGTATATGCGGTTGTTATCATTATTCAGGATCATTGTTTTGCCAACAGGGTTCTGGTTGGGGAAATACTTATCTGCTTTCCTTTTTGAGATCACCATGGTGTTCGGTTCATCCAAAGCATGTTTCCTGTCACCATAGATCATCGGCACCTGGAGTATGTCAAGCATGTCCTGGTCGGCGTAGGTAAATCCTTCCTCATAATTGTTTTGCACCACATCGGTCCGTCTTACCTGGTTACTGCCTGCACAATAAAAAAGAGGGTGCGGCATAAGGCGGCCGGATTTTTCCACTTCCGGAAAATCTGTTTTTAGCGCTTTTGCCATTGGCGCCGGCCAGTCGGCACCTGTTTCAAGTTTTCCTTCAAACTTGTACTCACCCGTTATCCTATAGATGTGATCAGCATTCGCCCAGTTTTTATCGTACCTCAGTTCATCCCTGATATAAAGAGCAATAAGCAAACAGGCGGCGATGCTCAATGCAAATCCGCCGATCTTTATCGCAGAATACATTTTCTGTTTTCTCAATTGTCTCGCAGCGATCCTGAAATAATTCTTAAACATAAAAAAGCTTTTAGCTACGCGCCAACAGCTATGAGCTCATGGCTCACAGCTCGTAGCTTATTTATTCTGTCCTCAATGACTTCACGGGATTAGCAACTCCCGCCTTTATTGCCTGGAAGCCCACCGTTAATACTGCAATAAGCAGTGCTAAAATTCCTGATACAAAAAATATCCACCAGCTGATCGATACCCGGTAGGCAAAGTCTTCAAGCCATTTGTGCATCGCCCACCATGCGATAGGAAATGCGATCACAGAAGAAACCAGGACCAATTTTAAAAAATCAATCGATAGCATTCGCGCAATGTTATTGACAGAGGCTCCTAATACTTTGCGAATACCTATTTCTCTTACTCTTTGCTCGGCTGCGTAAGTGATCAAGCCAAATAAACCGAGGCAAGCGATCACAATAGCCAGTACGGCAAACGTTATAAACAGTTGCCCCGTTCTCTGTTCTGTCGTATACCACCTGTTAAAATCCTCATCCATAAAGGAATAATCGAAAGGTTGAGATGGCGCAAGGGCTTTCCATTTACTTTTTATTTGTCCAACTACATTCGGAATATCTGTTGAACCAATACGCACAGAAATATTCCCATTGTCTTTTCCAAAGAAGAACGCAAGAGGGGTTACTACATCACGTAAGGAGCTAAAGTTGAAATTTTTCATTACGCCGATAATGTGCAATTCAACTACGTTTTTTGCCTGTATGTCATTCAGGGTATACAACTTCTTGTTAAGTAGATCCTTTGTCGCAAGGAACTTTGCCGCCGCTTCATTGATGATGATCGCTGTCGAATCTGTGGCAAATTGAGAGGAAAAATTTCTGCCCTGGAGTATTTTCATACCAAGCGTTGAAATATAATTCTCATCAACCGTCCAGCCCTGCATAGACATTCCCGTCTTTGGGTCAAGCGTCGGGGAAGTGAAATATGCATTGTTGCTTCTATTGTAATTGACGGGTAAAAAGCCACTCATGGTGGCATTTTGGACACCACTCACTTGTGATAACTCGTTTCTGAAAGTGAGGGCCTGGCTTCCCAATACGTCGGTATGGTTAATTGTCAGAACCTGGTTACGGTTGAACCCGATATCCTTTCTATGGATATAGTTAAGCTGGTTGTAAATAACAATGGTTCCGAAAATAAGAACGATTGAAATAACAAACTGGAAAATCACCAGCGCATTGCGCAGCCAGGATCTTTTAAAACCAGTTGAAAGTTTTCCCTTAAGCACGGCAATGGGTTGAAATGACGATAAGAAAAATGCCGGGTAGCTGCCTGCAAGCAAACCAACAACTAGCATCAGCGCGAATAGGGATAACACCATCGTCGGGTCAAGCAGCGAAGAAAGATGTATGGTTTTCCCGGCAAGTTGATTGAAATAAGGTAAGAGCAGCCACGACATGACAACCGCGAGAACAAGTGCGACCAAACTGATCAGCAATGACTCCGTTAAAAATTGTTGAATAAGATTCTTTTTCAATGAGCCCAACACCTTGCGAACACCTACTTCTTTCGCGCGATTGGAGGAACGAGCCGTCGAAAGATTCATGAAGTTGACACACGCAATCAGCAGGATCAACAATGCAATGGCCGAGAAGATATAAACATACTGGGCATTACCGTTGCCATCAATCTCAGCCATTTTATTTGAATGAAGGTGAATATCCAAAAGAGGAGTAAAGCTTGCCCTGATGTAACCACCTCCCTTTTTGAATTCATCCATACTTTGGTGAATCACACTTTGCAGCAAAGGGCCTGTGTACTTTTCCATGAAAGCATTCAACTGTGATTCGAGCTTTTTGGGATCTGCATCTTTCCTCAGTAAGACATATGTATTCCAGTTCTCGCTTAACCAGTTATCATCATTGGCCCCATTATTTTCTCTCATGGGAAGAAAAATGTCGAAATTAAAATGAGATTGAGTTGGGATGTTCTTAATGACAGCGGTCACTTTGTAATTTCCTGTGTCATTGATCACCATGGTTTTCCCGACAACATCTGTAGTATTAAAATATTTTTTTGCGATCTTTTCAGTGATCACTAAGGAGTGCGGTTCGACCAACGCGGTTTTTGGGTCACCTTCAATAACCGGCAATGAGAAGACATCGAATAAAGTTGAATCTGCAAAACCCACTCTTCCTTCCTGGATATTTTCGTTTCCTTTTTTGACCAGAAAACTTCCGTACCAGCGAAGACGTGTGTATTGCTGCACTTCGGGGAAATCGCGAACCATTGTGATACCCAGCAACGCGGGAGACTGGGCCAGGTCAAAATAATTGTCCCCAAATTTCACTTCATTGTTTACCCGGTAGATCCTGCCCGCATTTACGTTGTACTTGTCGTAACTCAATTCATCAAGTACATATAATATGATGAGGAAACAGGTGGCAAGGCCGGTGGCCAGGCCAACGATGTTGATCAGGGTGTAAAACTTATTTCTCAATAAGTTCCTGAACGCGGTTTTGAAATAATTCTTTAGCATATACTATAGTTTTAGCTATAGGTAAGACGCCCTCAAATTTTTTATGTTACTCTGTTGTCAAATGTCAATTGTGAATTGTCAATAAAACTCCTAAATAACGCGACCTATTCACTATTAAGAATTCACCACTCACCATTGACCATTCACCATTGTCACTCCGTCCTTAAACTCTTCACCGGGTTAGCAACGGCCGATCTCACGGTTTGAATACTTAAGGTCATCAAAGCAACTATCAACATTAATGCACCACTTATGGCGAATATCCACCAGCTGAATGTTGTCCGGTAAGCGAAATCCCGCAGCCATTTATTCATTGCCCACCAGGCAAGTGGCGCGGCAATAACAAATGCAAGGAGCACCAGGCTTATGAAATCTCTGGAAAGCAATGAAACGATCTGCGCTACTGATGCTCCTAATACCTTCCGCACTCCAATTTCTTTTATTCTTTGTGTTGTTGTAAATATTACGAGTCCAAGAAGCCCCAGGCAACTTATGAAAATGGCAAGCCCGGTACTCCAGTTGAGCAGGTTGGCGGTGTCCTGTTCTTTTTTATAAAATTTTGCTATGCTCTCATCAAAAAATTCATAGTTAAACTGTTCATCAGGATAAATTTCTTTCCATGCGCTTCCAATGCCTGCAATTGTTTTTTTCCAGTTGTCTGTATTTTTTCCTTTTGGTGGCAGGGCAACGTGGAAAGTATAATGCTCTTTTGCCTCACTTGAAAAAGCAACTGGCTGAATAGGCGAGTGTAGTGATTTCGTATGGATGTCGGCGAAGACCCCAACGATCGGTATTTTACTGTCACCGTGAGCGAGTGTTTGCCCGATGATATCTGCGGGATCTTTATAGCCAAGGATACTGCAATATGTTTCATTGATCAAGTATTCCTTTATTGTATCACTCTGCTGAAGTCTTCTGCCGGCAAGAAGTTTCATTTTATACAGGTCAAAATAATTTGTATCAGCCTGCTTTACTTCAACAGAGCTTTCTATCTCCTTTCCATTTTTACCAATCATTTTCATCGTGGATATATTGTATCCCTCGTTGGCCGGCGGTGGACCGGCAAGGCTCATCTTTTGTATCCCGGGGATTGATCTTAACTTTTGTTGCAACACGAACTGTTTATTATCGGGATGCTGATAATTATAAGGAGCTCTGAACGTGATAATCGCATCTTTTTTAAATCCCATGTCCTGGTTTAATGAAAAACGGATCTGTTTGCCCACCACCATGGTGGCAATAATGAAAAATTGTGCAATCACGAATTGTGTTACGGTCAATGTTTTTCTTATCCATACTTTGCGGCTTTGCGCCGTATTTGCATACGCGAGGTTTTTCAGAACAAGGACAGGTTTATAGCCCGAAAGGACAAGGGCAGGATAGAACCCGGATAATATGCTTACAACCAGGATTAACAAAATAACAAAAACAAAAACATCAGGCTGATTAAAGGTGCCAAAATGTAAACCTTCAGGAATATAAGCGGAAAATATCTTTAATAGTGACGGCGTCAACAAAACGGATACGATTGCTGACAGTGTGGTCAGTAGGATGGTCTCACTGATAAATTGAACAACGAGTTGTTTTCTTGAACTGCCCATTGTTTTTCTGATGCCGATCTCTTTCGCTCTCTGTGAAGCTTGTGCCGTAGTAAGATTGATAAAATTGATGCATCCCAGTATCAGGAGGAATGCTGCCACAGCGAGCAATCCATATAAGGTCGGCTTGTGCGCCTGGCGGTGGCCAAATGAATCGAAATCAGAATTAAAATGAATATCATTAAGCGGTTGCAGAAAATGGTCAGTTGCTAAATAAGCCTTCTTTTCATTTTTCTTCCGGACCACCGCCAATTGTTTATTTATTTTCGAACTGTCTACGCCTTTTGTTAATTGAATAAAAAATTGCGAAGCAGAGTTTACGTTTCCCCATTCTCTCCATCCATGCATTTCCTTTAACTGCTCAGTGTATGTAGGCAGGGAAAT
The DNA here is from genome assembly GCA_036002905.1 of Chitinophagaceae bacterium. GTDB lineage: Bacteria > Bacteroidota > Bacteroidia > Chitinophagales > Chitinophagaceae > VBAU01. The sequence continues at coordinate 897 of DASYSW010000376.1, read as the reverse complement.
GAATTCCTTAAATGTAAGATCAGTGATCTCGTCAAGGTCTTTTACAATGCCTGTAACGGTAGCTTTTACCGTGTCATCATACACGATGGTTTGACCAATTGCATTCGTGATATCCGTATAATTAAAATAAGTCCGGGCCCTGCTTTCTGTTAAGACAACCTTGTTTGGAGCATCTAAAGAATTATCGGGCGAACCCGCGAGCCATCGGTAATGGAAAAACTGGAAATACTGGTCATCGGCATAAATGATTTCCTCCTGTTTCTTGAATTCATTTTTATTCTCAATTTTTGAAGGGACATCGACCTTCATGGGACCGCCACTCCAGAAAACCGTTGATTTTTCAATGCCAGGTATTTCGCTACGAACCGCGTCAGGAAGCGGACCTGGCACACCAGCGTTCTTAAAATCCTGTTCGGGGAAATGCATATTTGTCACAACCCGGTAAATGCGATCGCCATCTTTTTGGAATTTTTCATAACTGAACTCGTGGTGCACGATCAGGTAAATAACCAGAGATGCGCTGATTCCAATAGCCAGGCCGGCGATATTGATAAGAGAAAAAATCTTTTTTCTCCAGAAATTTCTAAGCGCAATAAGGAGATAATTCTTGATCATAAAGGGATGAGTACGTCCAAATTTTCAACCCTTGTGCCAATCACCGAACTGCCTGTAAAGCAACGCTTCAGCCATAATTTTTTAGCCAAGGTGTCCGAAAACGGACAGTATACGTACATTTTCGTACACGTGAATGTAGGCATTATAAAATTCAGAAATCCAGGGGAGTCATTTATTATAGGAATGGTTCATATAGAAGCCCCCGGGCGCGGTGAACGCGAATAGAAATGAAAAATGCATACTATTAAAGCGTTTATTTTCTGTATCATTCTTTTCTAGAAA
>DASYSW010000375.1:0-7430 GCA_036002905.1 Chitinophagaceae bacterium | reverse complement strand
TAACAAGGTTTCACTGTAAGGAAAACTAAGGTCAATCTCTACGGCATACACCGCAGGGTTTGGTAGTTCATTCCTGTGACGGATAAGGTCAGCTTTTATACTTTCATACGTATTGCTCATACTGCGTCGTTGATTATCGATGTATGCGGTTTTAATGCTGCGGTATTTCTCGTCATGCTTTTCAAAAAAGGAGAGGCGATAGTGATAGACCCATGTATTTTTTTTGCCACTGCTAAGAAAAAAATAGCCTTCAGTTGTATCAAGTGGTACCAAACCGACCGGAGTAATAACAAGCTTGTGCTCTATGAATTCATAAATTTCTGCGCCACTGTTGATGGTTCTCTTAATGGTAGTCGTTGAATAATTGATGATCTCTTCAAGCTCTTTCATCAATTCAGTGTCTTCCACCATTTGTTCATAAAGGAATTGGAGCTTTTCTAATTGTATCCCGGTCAGCTTTTTTGGAAAATGTTCCTGCAGGAATTTTTTGTTTTCTCTGAATGCTACCAGGTTATTGTAATGGAAGATTACGTCAGCAAGCTGAGGGTATAATTTGTTTTCGTTAAAGTATTTATTTACTTGCTGCAGGTAGGCGAGGAGTGTATACTTTTTCAGCTCAAAATCGATGTAACCTTCAGCAAACCAGGTTTCAGACAAACTTTTCATAGTGTCTTGTTTAGCGTTTGACTAATATAAAAAAAAGACTTCATTAATGGAATAGGAGTTTAACTTTAAACTGTTAATATCCATAAATAATGCCTGGCTGAAACCCGGTAAAAACGAAATACTATGAGATTTTTCTTCTTGCTTGTCATTTTGAGTGCATGCTTTGTGTCGTGTAGCAGAACGGTGTTTGTAGTTCGCCATGCTGAGAAAGTTACCTCTCCCGACAACGCTTCAAAAATGATGGACAATGACCCACCTCTGTCAGACGCAGGGAAAGTAAGGGCACTTGTATTGAAGAATGAATTAGCCAGTAAACACGTCACCCATATTTATTCAACAAATACTGTCCGTACAAGATCCACCGCTGAACCGTTGAGCCAGGCAATAAAAATAAATGTTGAACTATATAATAACATCGACTCTTTGGTAAGTGCGATCAGATCAGCAAAAGGAAATGTATTGGTGGTAGGTCATTCAAATACGGTCGATGATATTGTTAACAGATTATGCGGAGAAATAAAAATTGCAACCGATTTGAAGGATGGGGAATACGACAATCTATTTGTTGTGAAGATGAAGGGAAAAAAAGTTATTCTTGAGAAGCATAAATATGGATATCCCTCCAATCCGTGATCCCGGGGTTAAAGCTTTATAAACTTTTCGATTATCTTCTCACCTTCCTTTTCTGCGCGGATAAAATATACTCCCGGCCGCAATTGACTTACATCCAGTTTCTGGACTTTTGACAGGATTGTCTTTCTCAATTGTACCTGCCCGGAAATGTTGATCACCTGCATTTCTTTTCCTACCCATCTTGTATCAAACTCCAAATTAACAGTGAGCTCGGTGCTTACCGGATCAGGATAGATTTTTACGTGGAGCCAGCGCGGAGATGCATCCGGCACGGATATCTCTTCGCTCGTCGGGGTTCCGATCCCGTTTGAGGAGAGAAGTGAATTGCGAGCCCCTCCCGGTTCAAACAATGCTCTCATTTTTAGTTGTTGCCCCTTTGTGAACATAACAAGACAGGCATCATTTGTAAAATCCATATAGTCCATATACATGTCCCCATTAGGACCGTTGTTGCAACTAACCCGAATGCCAGTGGGGCATCCGTTCGTGAATGTTTGTTGTTTTGGAGTGTCTGCAACTCCATCATCGCCGCAGTCGGCGTCTCCCCACAAATGCCTTAGACCCAGCCAATGACCTATTTCATGAACAGCAGTTCTTCCTTTTGAATAAACACCGCCACTTTTTGTACCAAAAGCTGTCATGCTAATAACTACCCCATCTTTATCTGCGGGATCGCCCGGCACGCTTGAGTATCCAAGGAATTGGTCTAAGGTGCCTACCCAAATATTTAAATAACTTTTAGGATCCCATCCGTCATCCCCCATTTCCGATGAAAGCTTGATCTTATCATCCATGATCCATTTGGTGATAGGTGTGTATTTATGAATGATGCCGGAGGTGGCCCGGCCTTTTGGGTCAACGGTTGCCAATTGAAAGTCAATTCCGCAGTCCGCAGCAAAAGCTTTAAAGCCCTCCGGGATCTGAACGGTATCAGCATTTAGCTTTCTAAAGTCCCTGTTCAATGCGATTATTTGACTCTTCACCAGGCTATCAGAAATATTTTCGACCGGGTAATGATAAATAACGTGTACAACAACAGGAATTGTGATTGTCTTTCCGGTGAGATTTGAAGTAGTTCGTGAAGCCTCGTGAAGCCGGACAAAATTTTGTGCCGCATCCTGTGACCGTTGCAAACCCGGATCTTTTTGAAGCAGCAGCTGCCGGTATTCAAATGATCTGCAATCATGCTGAGCGGAGACAAAGTAACTTGTCAATAAACCAATCCATCCTAGTAATACCGTTTTCATGTGTACGATTAAACATTAGCTGTATGCAGAGATCTTCTGCGGTTTTAAACCGGCATTGGAAAGGATAACACGAATATTGGGGAGAAACTAAAAGAAATTCAAGGGATCGGTTTCAGGAAAGATTTTTCGGAGGGGTGAGATTTCAACACAATATAATTGGTTTATGTCTGATATCAAAGGAAGTCGTGCGTTTTTAGTTTAACAAGCCTAATTCATATCAAACCTTATTTTTGTGCGATTCAACTCACAGCATGAAAACGATTCATCACTTTGGTATTTTTACTATTGCGGTAACCGTTTGCCTGGTAGCCTGCAACAACGGAACGGAGCCACCTGCTACGCCGCCACCTTCGCCACCTGCAAGCATGAGCTGCACTATCCAAAAGGTCCTCCCGCATGATACCTCTTCATTTACAGAAGGTTTATTGATCTACAAAGGCTCCCTCTATGAGAGTACCGGGGACCATGGAAAATCTAAATTGCTCAAGATCGATCTGAATACAGGCAAAGTGGACAAACAACTTGACCTGGATCCGAAATATTTTGGAGAAGGCATCGTCATCTTACGCGACACTATCTATCAACTGACATACACTGAAAAAGCGGTTTTCGTCTATACAATGGATTTTAAAAAAATCAAGGAGTTTACCATAACTACCGATAACGGGCAGGGCTGGGGGATGACCACGGATGGCACAAATCTTATTGTTGATGATGGCAGCAGCAATCTCTATTTCTACGACCCTTCAACTTTCAAGCTGATCAGGAAACTCCCGGTGACAGATGCCGGTGCTCTTGGATATAATTTGAATGAGTTGGAATATATCGAGGGGTATATATATGCTAACCAATGGCAACTGCCGTATATTTTAAAAATTGACGCTTCGACGGGTAAAGTAGTTGCTAAGGCAGATTTGACCGATATCTGGACTCGCATTCAGCAAAAAGCTCCCAAGGCAGATGTACTGAACGGCATCGCCTATGATCCGGACACAAAGAAAATTTACATCACAGGAAAAAACTGGCCCGATTTATACGAGGTTCAATTTAATTGATCATTTTGAGATAAGATAGACCACAGAACTGCATTTCTTTTTATCAAAAAGGGCTTCAAGGTTTGACACAAATCCATTCCAGCTTGCAGTCAACCAATTTGTTTTTCCCTGTCGATCATGGCGGGAATTTTTGTATTTGCTGCTGAGAAAGCTTACATAGAAACTGTCGAACCACATCGGTTTGCAGTCGATTATTCTCATTCCATTTTTGCCGATAATGAATTTCATTGACAGAGGCGAAAAATGGTAAAGATGCCTTGGTACGTCATAAGCTGCCCAATACTCCTTATAAACTGTTGCATCAAACGAAGTATAATTCGGGACCGCAATGATCAACCTACCATCGTGCTTTAATAATTTTTTGAATTGGCGTAAATAATTATGCAGGTCATGTACATGTTCCAGTACGTGCCAAAGTGTGATAACATCAAAAGTATTTTCCAAAAGAGAGAAGAGTTCGTCGGTGCTCTTTAAGTCACAATGAAAACTTTCTTTCGCAGTTTTTCTTGCACCTTCATCTGGTTCCAGGCCTGTTACCTCCCAGCCATTTTGCTTCATTTCATTTACAAACGCACCTGTACCACTGCCCACGTCTAAAAGAGTTCCGCTTTTTCTTCCGGCTATTTTACTGATCAATTTTCTTTTTTTCCTAAGAGTCCTCTTTCGAACAATTTGGTACAACTTGTTAATAAAACCTTCCGATGTGTTGGTGTGAGAAATATAATTTTCCGATTTGTAGTATTGTCCTATTGAATTGCTGTCCGGAACGTCCTGGGTAAATCTCATTGTACAATCAGCACATTCCCAAATCGAAAATGATCTTCCCGACACAGAATAGTCTTTTGTATTAAGGACGGGTTTTACTGATAAAGAATCGCAAGCTGGACAGTGAGTATAATGAACAATCGAATTCATTCTTATTAAATGTCGCGCAAAGTAAAATGAATTTGCAACAAAAGATGCTTTATGGAACGAGTTTGTACCCGGCAGGCGCGTTGGCGGGAGAGGTTTTCAAATGATTTCCGGTTGAAGCACCTGTAAGCCCATGCTCAGAAAAATACCAGCCAAGAAACATAAAGATGGCAACAATAAGCGCAACAGGCCACACCCACCATTGGTATTTCCTTTCACCTGTCGCGGAATTGAGGAGCCTGTTCATTTCAGTGGAGGTTTTTTCAACTTCACCAACAAGCATCCGGTGTTCAACATTCTCCCTGATTATTTTTTGACCGGGAACATTGTCAAGCCAGAAGAGTTCTTCTCCTTTGCTGGTGAAGTTAATTTCTCCTGAAAGTTCCTTTTGAAAACTCCCGACTTTTTCCCAGTGTATTTCTTTCCCTTCCTTTAGTTTCCGGGTAAGATCGAATATAAATTCGTTGAAGCGGATCACAGCCTCACCGTCAGTGATCATAAAATGCGATGCCAGCCAGGAGAATAATTTTCCCTTTGGGATTCCATCTTCCTTCTGAAGTGTAAAAAAATATCCGGGCGAAGAAAAATGGCGGTCGGTTATTTCAGATCTCGAAGGCCGCAAATGCACTGCAACTGTTCCAATACCGGGAAGATCAAGCTTTTTGTATTTGATCAGGAACCTGTAGAGATATTCATACATTTCAATTCTTTTGGTCGAACGCAAAGATAATTCCGGCCACGAAGTTAAAGCCATACACGGGGTACTGATTCCAGCGCTGGTATTTCCGGTTAAAGATATTGTTGAACTGGCTCCAAACCTTTAAATTTTTTGTGACCTGGAAATCAAGACCTGCATTTAGGTCGAAAGCTCCATTCAATTCTCCATTATCGCCATTGCTTTTGCGGTATTGAACACCGTTCCATGCGAACAGATCACTGGTGAGATAAAGATCTTTTAATACCTGTACTCTCATCGCTGCACTTAATTCAACCGGTACCAAGCCATAGGCCTTGGCATTGTCTTTTAAATTCATATAATCATTCAGACTAAATCCGGCCTTTACAGAAAATTTCTCCTGCACGGTGTAGCCGATCTCTCCATCATAATGGAGCACTTTCATCTGTGACTCGTTCAGTACAATAAAGGACTTTCCATCTATGCTATCGTTCACAAATAAAGGTTGATTAGTTAGCTTATTATACCCGGCCTTGGTACTGTAAGAAAAATGATCGCCGATCGATCCTTTGAAGCCAACATAGCGTTCTTCAATTCCCGTATTGTGATCCATTGTTGCCGGTGCCCATATCCATGGATTGAATGAGGCCAGGTATTCGTAGTTTGTCTTACGCAAATAACCTATCCAGCCCGCGATCAAATTAAATCTTTTATCCGGTGTGCCTATTTCCGCGGTAATGTTCGGATAGACCCTGGGATCTCCATTGTCCCATGTTGGACGAATTCCCGCCTGGATGTTTATTGTGGCCGATCTGTATAATACGGAAGGCGCAATAGAATATGCCGTGTTGTTGATGGCGACCTTTCCACCCGGTTTGTACCTGGTTAGATCAAAGTTCAATCCAAGGTCAACAGCAAAATTTTTTCCCGCTGTTTTTTCGAACGGAACATAGACGACCGTATTGCTCTCATTGTTATTGTGATTATCGTTGAACACGTGGATATTTATGTCGGGGGCGTATGTCAGTCCGAAACTTGTCGGTTCAATATTATGAAACGAAGCTCTCGCGATCCATGTCGTAAAATTTTGTTTGATTGAATCGGTGGGAAATGATAAAATCTCAGGCAAATACCCGTACTTATAGGTCAGATCGCTCTTCATTCCGAGCTTTGCATCCCATTCTAAATTTTTTGATGTCTGAAAAAATCCATTTAATCCTACATCCGTATGACTAAATTTCTGGAAATCTTTTGGTCCCTCCGATGCGACGTGTTTTGCATAAATATTCAATCCTGCTTTTTTGCCATCACCAAAAGAAATACCCGCCTGCAAGTAGGGTGTTTTCTGACTTCCGAAACCGGCCTTGATATAGCTATTGTTATCCCATCTTCCACCTGTATCAATATTTAGTGCCAGTGGTTTTAAATTTCCCGGTTGGTAATCAAACAATAGATTTTCATCAGGCAAATTGTACTGCAATTTTGGTTTTGTAGTATCAGCATCGGGCGGCGTGGCGTTCATATTGATCTTGGCCGTTTCATGAAGCACAGGTTTGAAAGTTGACGTAACCTCCACGGTGCGCTTTTTGGTTGATGTATCTTGCGCCTTTGAATAGATCCCCAATAATAAAATCCAAATTCCACAAAAGATTTTCGTGTAGTGTCGCCGTTTTATCATTGTAATATTTTATTTTTTGTTGTCATCGTACGTATTTCTTGTCAACGCCTGTTGTGTCACTCACTTCAGCGTTCATTAATTCTATTCGTCAAACACTGAACCCGTTCGGGTTGTTATATTCTGCGGCGTTTTAGCACAACGGGTTATACCCCGTTGCTATGATATCTTCCTCCGCAGCATTTTCAAATCTCAAATTTTTAAATCACCTACTCGCCATTCACCACTCACCCATTGACCCTTCATTGTCCCACCTTGCTGTTCTGGCTCTCCTCCTCGATCACTTTAGTCAACTTAGTTTGAGCTTCTGTTTTTAATTCCGTATTTATGCTATGATCTACGATGCTCTGGAAAGTCGCCTTTGCGTTGAAGTAATCCTTTTCTTTGAAATAGATATCGCCGAGCAGGATATAACTTTTTGTCACCCAGTAATCGTACGAACCTGATTTATTGATGGTTTCAAAGGCTGCTTTCTCAGCTTCAGTTAAGTGATCAACAGCAAACCAGCTATTCGCGATCTCGTATCTGGCCTCCGCCGCCAATGCAGATTTATTAATGGTAACTAC
>DASYSW010000374.1:0-14360 GCA_036002905.1 Chitinophagaceae bacterium | reverse complement strand
TCCAGTTACCACGGACCTCTGCAAAGGAACGACGCGGGGGCAGCTGTGAAAGTAGATGGAAGTGGTAATGTCTACGTAACGGGGTATACAACGGTTCGCAACGGTGCTTATACAAAGAAGGATTATCTCACCATAAAATATAATAGCTCAGGAGCACAGCAATGGACAGCAACGTACAATGGACCTGCAAACAAGGATGACGCCGCGGTGGGATTAGGATTGGACCAAACAGGCAATGTTTATTGTCACGGGTACCAGTTTTGCAGGGAGCGATCCGCTGGGTGAAGAGGATTATCTCACTATAAAATATAGTCCCGCCGGGGTACAGCAATGGACGGCGAGATACAATGGACCAATTAGCGAACCCGACCGTGCAACTGCAATTGCCGTTGATAAATCGGGTAACTCTTATGTCACAGGTTATAGCCGGGGTGTCGGCCTCGATATTGCTACTATTAAGTATAATTCGAATGGAACTCAACAATGGGTGGCGCGATATGATGGACCCGCACATTCCAGTGATATTGCCTATGCTATCGCTTTGGACAATGCAGGCAATGTTTACGTCGCAGGAAGCGACCAGGCGATCCTCTACAACACAGATTTTTGTACTATTAAATATAACTCGTCCGGTGTGCAACAATGGGAGGCTCGTTATGCAAGTGCAACAAAAGATAATGATGAGGCGTATGCAATTGCTGTTGATGGGAGTAGTAATGCATATGTCACCGGTTATATCAACGGGGTAAGTCCAAGTTGGGATATTGCGACTATTAAATATAACAGTAGTGGTGCTCAGCAGTGGGTGGAAAAAATGATGGACCGGGTCACGGAAATGATAACGGAGCAGCTGTCGGCGTGGATGCAGGAGGAAATGTTTATGTGGCAGGCTCCTCGTTAGGACCAACTTCTGATCTTGACTTCGTGACGATAAAGTATAACTCTTCGGGATTGATCACCACAGCGCGCACTATTGCCGAGGACCAGGTCCTCGCCAATAAGATTGCGATCTACCCAAACCCGGCACACGATTTTTTCAAACTTGAACTGCCCGCAGATAATACTTATGACATAACAATTATTGATGCTACCGGCCGCAGTGTTTTCGAGGAGAAAAATATGCTTGCACAATCACAGATCAATTGTGAAAAATTTCCAAATGGGATCTATTTCGTGAAAGCAAAGAATGACGAGAAATTGTTTATAGAAAAATTTGTCAAGCATTAACGGGAGAATCTAGTCATTGCGATTCCTTCCGATGACTATCCGGAAAAGCAATTTGACCTTTTCCGGGCTGGGTCGGTTACGTCTCGCAATCAGATAACGACTTTTGAGACCGGTCCTTTTAATTTAGTACGGGATGCCTTTTAAATTCTTTGGTGCGATCAAATAAGTAGCGATAGGTGGTAAGTAAACGACTGCGGTAAGTGCCAAGACTTTCGGCTACGTTGATCATCTTGGGATTAAACTCACCGATCCACTGCATTTCGAAGTCATCATATAAATGCTGCCCCTGGATTATTTTTGCTCCTTCCATGATCATATAAGCATCAATGCCCTTGCCCTGGAATTCCGGAACTACACCAAATACCAGCCCCGTAAATTTGTTACATTTTTTTGTTTTCTTGATCCAGAGAAATTTCAATTTATGGAAAAGGTCAAATTTTCCATCCAAATATTTGAACCATTGATTCAGGTCCGGCAAATTGACCCAAATGGCGATGGGTTCATCTTTATAATAGACAAACCAGCAAACCTTTTCGTCCATGATCGGCCTCATGGTTTTAAATAGCTTTATTACCACCTGCAGGCTTAGCTCTTTCATTCCGCCGTGCTTTGCCCAGGCCCTGTTGTAGACGAGCGTGAAATCCTTTGCGAATTTTTCCAGTTGTGATTTTTGTATGTGGCAGGCTGAAAAATCAGGATCTCCAGAAATTATGGCGTGGCGGGTATAAAATTTTTCATGCACACGTTCCATTACTTTTAAAGCATAGCAATGCTGGTTGTAAAAGTTTTTGAAACCATAATTTTCGAACAATGCCTTGTAATAAGGTGGATTATAATTCAAGCAATAGACGGGCGGCTCAAAACCTTCAACCAGCAAACCCCACCAGCGATCCCGTTCGCCGAAATTGATGGGACCATCCATGGCCTGCATTCCTCTTTGCATTAGCCAATGCTTTGCCACGTCAAACAGCATATCTGCAGCATCCTGGTCATTAATACAATCAAAGAAACCAATGCCTCCGACCGGCACGTCGTCGCTTTTATTTTTATATTTTTTATTGGCGTAAGCGGCAATGCGACCGATCAATTTTCCGTTTTCATCTTTCAGTATCCATCTTATGGCTTCCCCATGCCGGAATGCCTTGTTTTTTTTAGTATCAAATACTTCATCAATGTCCTTATCCAGTGGGCGGATATAATTGGCATCGCTTTTATTGATCAATACGTTGACCTCAAGAAATTCTTTCGCAGTTTTTTTATCGGAGACTTCGATGAGCTGCATGAAACTCTCATCCCCTAAAGGGGCAATTTAATTGAATGTTGAAAATTGAACTTTGCACACCTGCCTTTGTATAGCCTTGCTTTGGATACAAGGCCCCATTTTACAAATGTATTGGAAGATGATCAAAGTTAGTAACGTGAAAACAATTTCGTGGACACATTACAAAAACATTTTCATTGCAAGCTCGCTGTCGTGTCCATAAATATCCTCGCGGAAATTAAGTTGACCGTTATCATCTACCCAGGTGGTATAGTACGTGATCAGGACAGGAATAGGGTCCTTGACCTTTACAAACTTTTCCTTCCCGGCATTCATTGCTTGGTCAATTCTTTCGGGTGTCCATTCAGGTTGATCCCGCAAAACATAGTTCGCCATTTTCTCGGGCTCTCTTAACCGTATGCATCCATGACTATAGGCACGTTTATCTTTTTCAAAGAGGCTTTTTGCCGGAGTATCGTGAAAGTAAATGTTGAAGCTGTTTGGAAATAAAAATTTTACCTTACCCAGCGCATTTTTTTCCCCCGGCAACTGGCGGATCACCGGTACTCCGTCTTCCTCGCCCGTTATTTCCATATTTTGTTTCTGAAGATAGTTCTTGTCCTTTTCCAGTTCGGGCAGGATCTCTTTTTTTACAATGCTTTGTGGCACGTTCCAGTTAGGACAAAAGACAACCTGGTTCAGATCGCCATTAAACATCATCGTATTATGGCCTTCTTTGCCCACTACGACATCCATGTCAAATGCCTTTTTCTTTCCTTCATACACATGCAGTACAAACTCCGGAATATTCACCACGATCAGGTTTCCATTTTCTCTTGTGGCCATCCATCTCATTCTTTCCATGTTCATGATGATCTGTTCAATTCTTTTTACGACAGGCACATTCATTTCTTTGACCAATGAATCAGTGATCTTTCCGGTAGGGCTATACCCATGACGCTCCTGGAAATTTTTGATCGCATTGACAAGAGTGTCATTAAAGATCGAACTGGAGTCATCGCCCGAAAGATCGCCGGTGATCTGTAGTCTTTTTTTTATGACGGCAATCCCGGGTGTGGCCACTCCTTTTTTCAATCTTTTTTTGGTGATGCTGATCTGCGGCCAGCCTCCCTCCTTTGCGATGTCAATATACTTATCCAACTGGTCCTTTAAAGCGCTATACGCAGGATTTACATCCTCAAAATATTTGTCGTCTTTGTGTTTTTTGTTGAGTATTGAATCCGCAAGTTTCAACACATCTTGCTTTTTGAGCGGAATGAACCGCTCCATCTCTTTTCTTTTCACAAACCCTTTTTCATAGTTATGCAGAATGTATTGGATGAAATGTTGTGTCAGGGTAAGCTCGGTATTCAAAAAGGATTTGTCCTGTGAACTGACGGAAAGTTGGTCTTCTGCCACCAGGTTATCCATTTTCCTCTGCAACGCTTTATCTTTTAGTGATGAATCAGGATCATAGGTTGTGATATAGTCATGAAGATTCCAAAAAGCTCTTGCCTGTTCAGTCAACCCATCACTGCTGAACCATGCATATTGGTAGTTGCGGGTATTGTAGAAACTACGAATGCGATCAGCAATGGAATCAGCGATCTTTTTTTTCTGAACGAATTGTTCCATGGCTGTGCTGTCAAAAAAGAGATCATTGTAAGAATTCGAAGCGTTGATACTTCTATCCCTTTTACTAATATTCTTTTTTTGATTTTTGCTGTTTTCACTTCCGGCTTTGTTTTCTCTATCGGAGTCATTGTATGAACAGGCAGCAACAAAACAGCATAAAAGTGCGATCGGGAGAACATTTTTCATACTTCTAAGTCTGCAAAAGCTATGCCTCCCACAGTTTGAGGAATTTATTATACAACTTCGCAACTGGCGATCTTCCTTTTTAACAGCTCTTGTTCCTGGTGTGATGTGGTGAGATGTAAAGCTGTCTCGTAGAATTTTTTTGCCTGCCCCTTGTTTTCCATTTCAAAATATATTTCACCAATGGACGTGTGATAGAGATAATAGTTCTCCAGGCCTTTTATTTTTAACAGCTGCTCAAGTGCCTTTTCCTTATTGATAGCATACGCCGATGCGATTGCTTTATTGAGTGCGACAATGGGAACAGGTTGCATTTGATACAATGACTTATACAAGTCATAAATGGATTTCCAGTCGGTTTGTTCAAACGACGGAGCAACTGCATGCAGTGATGCAATGGCTGCCTCAAGATGATAAGGAGACGCTTCGCCCATCTCTGATGCAAGTTCCAGGTAAGCAGTCCCTCTCTCAATTAATGGCTTGTACCATTTACTTCGGTCCTGGTATTTTAACAAGATGATATTTCCCTTATCATCAACTCTTGCCTGTAATCGTGATGCCTGTAAACACATCAACGATAACAAAGCATTTACCCGGGAAAGATTCGTGACTGATTGCAGGGTAAGAAGATAAGTGAGCCTGATGGCTTCTTCGCAAAGGTCATCGCGGATCAATTTATCCGGGTGAGATGAACTATACCCTTCATTGAATAGAAGGTACAGGGATTTTAAAACTACATCGAGACGTTCCGGTAACTCTTTTCCCTGGGGTACATTCAACTCAATTCTTTCAGAAACGATTTTTTCCTTTGCCCGGTAAATTCTTTTACTGATCGCGTCATCATTCGTAAGAAAAGCTTTTGCAATTTCATGTACACTCAGACCGCAGAGTGTTTTTAATGTCAACGCAATTTGAGATTCTTCCGGGATCGACGGATGACTGCAGGCAAACATCATTCTAAGCTGGCTGTCCTGTATTTCATCATCCAGGAAGAAATTATTCACGGTTGAACTCAGAGTATATTCCGATTGAAGTAAATAGGAGTATTGAGGACTGATCTCTTTAAATTTCTTCTGTCGCCGCAAAAGATCAATGGCTTTATTTTTTGCGACGCGGTATAACCAACCCGAAGGGTTTTCCGGGATTCCATTGTATCCCCAGGTATTCATGGCCTGCAACAATGTATCCTGTACTATATCCTGTGCTGCCTCTAAATTTTGAAGCCCCAATAGTCTTGATAACACAGAGACCATCTTTCCCGACTCGTGACGGAAGAGATGGTCCACTAAACTATGAACACTGTCTGCACGCTGCTCCATTGTTTCGAAGCTAAGCAACTTTACAACTAACACTACATTTTCATTACTTGTCTTACCTGGATACTGCCGCCGTTTTCATAGTCAGGATAATCATCACAAAGCTTTACTGCTTCATCGTAGTTCTCGGCAGTCAGGATAAAGTACCCTCCAACTATTTCTTTTCCCTCTGTGTAAGGACCATCAGTAACTGTTTTTGACTTCCCTTTGATCAGTTTGCCGCCCGGAAGAAGGGGTTCCCCGGATACATACTTACCGGCTTTACTTAGTTTGTCTATCCAGGCCATCCATTTTCCCATTTGAGCCTGCATAAATTCGGGCGAAGCATTCTCCGAAGGCCCGCCACCCTGGAAGATCAGCATGAACTTTTCCATAATTGTTGATTTTTGAATTTAAAGTGATTTTATTATAGACGAATGAGAATTTGTTCGTCGGACACATGGACTCATTTTTTTATTTTCTCAGCAAAATATTCTTTCCAGGGTTTCCAGTAGTAATCTTTCCAGCCTTTCTTGACACCCGCAAAATGTTTGTCCGGAACATTTGCGTGAACCATGTTAACGACACCATCGTTTCCCTTTTGCTCAAAAAAGAGTATAAACGTTGAATCAATGTCTGACTTACTCCACTCACTCGCCCGCCGGCTTTGAACGATCAATGTATTCTTTATTAGCTGCAGATTTTTACCGGCCACATAATTGTCGTGCGCGCTGAATTTTGTTCCTTCTTTATTTTGAATTTTTGCGGCGACACCGACAGACGCACTATACTCCTTCGAATTCATGTAGGTATTATACAAAGTTGCAATGGAGGTGTCTTTGAAAACAATGCTTCGTGCGATCGTCTTCGCCATAAACGAGGTTTTTTAAATAAAGGAATGGGTATGACGACCAGGGTTTATTCAACCGGACAAGGATGCGGCTATTTATTTTTAACCGTAGCGAAAAGATGTTCTGCCATTTCCTTGTCATGCCCGTAGATGTCGTCCCTGAAGTTCAATTTCCCATCGCGGTCAACCCATGCAGTGAAATAGCCTATAAAGACAGGTATCGTTTGTTTCAGCGTCACATATTTTTCTTTCCCGCCATTCATTGCTTTTGTAATACCGCGTTCGGTCCAATCCGGGTCATTGCGCAATAAGTATTCTGCCAATTTTTTTGGTTCAGCCAGCCGGATACACCCGTGGCTGAATGCCCGTTTGCTCTCATTAAATAAGCTTTTGGAAGGGGTATCATGGAGATAAATGTTATAGCTGTTCGGAAAAAGAAATTTTACCAATCCGAGAGAGTTACCGGGACCGGGCTTTTGTCGAACCGCCCCATCATTCCATTCCATATTATGGTTGGCTAAATAATTTTTATTGCGCCGCATTCCGGGGACAACTTCTTTTTTTATAATGCTCGGCGGCACATTCCAGTAGGGACTAAAGACAATATATTTCAGGCTACCATTGAAAATAACTGTATTATGAGCCACAGCTCCCACTACCACTTTCATGTTCCATTTGTACTTGCCATTTTCATATACATGAAGTCGAAATTCCGGGATATTGACCAATAGGTAATCAGTAGTCGGCTCTGCGGGCACCCAGCGTATCCTTTCCATATTAATCAGGATTTGGTGGATACGATCGCTGATCGGTCGATTCAATTGACCAAATAAGGAAGGTCCTGCAACCCCATCCTCTGCGAGACCATTGCGGTGCTGATATCTTTTTATAGCGGCAACAAGGCTATCCGTAAATAACACGGTTGTATCATTTATTGCCAGGTCCCCGGTTAATAATAACCTTTTTTTGATTTGAGAAATGGTTACGGACGTATCTCCCGGTTTATATGTTTTTTTATTTGCAGTGATGCCTTGCCAAACTCTATTTTTTTCGGCTTCATAATATTTTAGTAAATAATCCTTTAACAAATTGTATTGTCGGTTCAGCGGTTCGTACTGTGAGAGATTTTTTCCTTTGTTTGTCAACAGCGAGTCTAGCAGACCTATGGCGTCAATTTTTTTTCGCGGAATGTACCATCCAAGATCCATGGCATTGATATCTCTTCTGCCCGCATAGGCCCTCGATGCATAGCGAAAGAACTGTCTCGTTAATAAAAATTCGGTTTTTAACCGCAGTGAGTCCGGTGGATTATAGAAGGTCGTATCGCTGAGTGAATCAAGGGTTGTTTGAAGAACAATGTTGTGAATGGAACTGTCTCCGGAATAATTCATGTAGTCGTTTTGCTGGTTTAGGAAAGTAGCTGCATAATCAGCCATGCCTTCACTGAAGAACCATGCGTACTGGAAATTGCGCTGGTTATAGAAATTCCTCATGGCCATTGCCATGGTGTCATGTATTTTTTCGCGGGTAATGAAATTTTCGAGCTGTGAGCTATCAAAAAAAAGCTCATTATAAGAATTGGTAACGGAAATGGTGGTGTCCCGGTTGGAGACCGGGCTCAACGTTTTTTTTGATGAGTTCTGGCAAGACAGGACTACAGCGAAAACCGTGACCAATAGGAAGACTTGAATTCTCATAATGCAAGTTAATTTTTTCGTTTTTCCCCGCGTGGCGCGGGTTTGTCAACTAAATATTAACTGGCCCGAAAATCAATGATTTTCTATTGGCAGATTATCCTGTCCCCCTTACCTTTGCGGCCTGAAAAAGCCCACACCAACCCGACTGTAAACATCGGCGCTTGCGAAGCAGCTCGCTAAATAGAAATACATCAGTACAAGAGTGCGACGCAACGGTAGGCGAACAAGGAACAAAAAGCTGGCTACATAAAGATGACCAGCCCCGAAGGGATTCTCCAAGGGAGTCCTTGGACCTTCGGAACAACTAGTAACAAGTCCCGAAGGGATTTCTCCAAGCGAGACCTTTGGATCTTCGAAAAAACAAGTAACAAGAATATGGCAAATGCTGGTAAAGTAAAACAGGTTATCGGAGCCGTCATTGACGTGCAATTTCAGGATAAGCTCCCCGAAATCTACAATGCGCTCGAATTAAAACGTGAAAATGGAGATACGCTTGTGCTTGAGGTGCAACAGCACCTGGGTGAGGACAGCGTCCGCTGTATTGCCATGGACGGAACTGAGGGGCTTGTGCGTGGCACCGAAGTAATTGACACTGGCAAGGCCATCGCGATGCCGACCGGCGAAGAGATCAAAGGCCGCCTTTTTAATGTAACTGGTGACCCGATCGATGGCTTGCCTCCTGTATCGAAGACGAATGGTCGTCCTATTCATGCTAAACCTCCGATGTTTGAGAACCTTTCGACAACGACCGAGGTTTTGTTTACCGGTATTAAAGTAATTGACCTGATCGAGCCTTATGCGAAAGGGGGTAAGATCGGTTTGTTTGGGGGAGCAGGTGTGGGCAAAACAGTATTGATCCAGGAATTGATCAACAATATTGCAAAAGCATATTCTGGCTTGAGCGTATTTGCCGGCGTGGGGGAAAGGACCCGTGAAGGAAATGACCTGATGCGTGAAATGATCGAGGCCGGTATCATGAAATACGGCGATGGATTTAAGCACAGCATGGAAAACGGCGGTTGGGACCTGAGCAAAGTCAATCTCAAAGAATTATCCGAATCAAAAGCAACCTTTGTATTTGGACAAATGAATGAACCGCCCGGAGCCCGCGCAAGAGTGGCACTAAGTGGTTTGACCGTCGCTGAATATTATCGTGACGGGGATGGACAAGGAAAGGGTCGTGACATTCTTTTCTTCGTTGATAATATCTTCCGTTTCACACAGGCAGGTTCGGAAGTATCAGCGTTGCTGGGTCGTATGCCGTCAGCGGTGGGGTACCAACCTACTCTTGCTACGGAGATGGGAATCATGCAGGAAAGGATCACGTCTACAAAAAATGGTTCAATCACTTCTGTGCAGGCTGTATACGTTCCTGCGGATGACTTGACAGATCCTGCCCCTGCGACCACCTTTGCGCACCTTGATGCAACAACGGTGTTGAGCAGAAAGATCGCGGACCTGGGAATTTATCCCGCTGTGGATCCTCTTGATTCTACTTCAAGAATTCTTACACCAAAGGTTGTTGGAGACACTCACTACAACTGCGCAAATCGCGTAAAATTAATTTTGCAGAGATATAAAGAATTGCAGGACATCATTGCGATTCTTGGTTTGGATGAATTAAGCGATGAAGACAAACAAATAGTTGCCCGCGCAAGAAAGGTTCAACGTTTCTTATCTCAGCCCTTTCACGTGGCGGAAGCGTTCACCGGTTTAAAAGGTGTTCTCGTACCGATCGAAGAAACCATCCGTGGATTCAATATGATCATGGATGGTGAAGTAGATGAATACCCCGAAGCAGCATTCAATCTTGTGGGAAGTATTGATGACGCAATCGAGAAAGGTAAAAAGATACTGGCACAGGCGCAGGGATAAACAGGCCGCCCCTGTCCCCCTAAAGGGGAGACTTAGGTCGGTAATTCACTAGTTATTTGGTTAGTTCTTTATAAGTTAGTTGATGATTATGTTGCCAGCTTACATGCTACTATGTTGCTGCGGTTGTGTCACTCACTTCAACTTCCAGATGATTTTCAACAATTATTACGTAACTAAAGCCCCTTTAGGGGTTTGGGGTGTCCATGAATCTAGAAATATTAACTCCGGAAAAAAAACTCTTCAGTGGTGAAGTGTATGGCGTGCAGATGCCGGGAATCAGCGGTAGCTTCGAGGTATTGGAAAAACATGCACCATTGGTAAGCGCATTAAAAGCAGGTCGTATAAAAGTTTTAAAAGACAAGCAAAGTCATTTTTCGTTTTTTGAAATCCAGGGTGGATTTGTAGAAGTCCTCAATAATAAGGTAACAGTATTGGTCGAAGGTGCGACAACGGTGGACGAGTGATAGGATCTATCGCTGTAACAAAATAATTATCCTCATCCCTGGTGAGGATTTTTTTTGCAGACGAAGGAAATGAATGAATTTAATGACTACTTCTATATCGCGCCTCATGTGGTTGTTTCATATTTTTTTAAATAAGGTTTATGCGAATCGTCAATTAAAATTTTATCTTTCCAATCCTTAAAAATCCCGTAAATCGTGGTTCTAAAGGCCTTCAACATTTTCTTTTGTATTGTCTTTATTTTATTTGCCGCCCTTCAATACAATGATCCAGATCCTTACGTTTGGGTGCCGATCTATTTATATACTGCCATTCTTTGCTGGCTGGCATTCCGCAATAAATATTTTCCGCGTGCTTACCTTTTAGGAATTGCTGTATATGTGGCGTATGCCATCTACAAATTCTTCGATAAAAATGGAGTTTGGGATTGGATGACCAAGCACGATGCAGCTAATATTGCAGGCACCATGAAAGCAGAAAAACCCTGGATAGAAGAAACGAGAGAGTTTTTTGGACTAGTAATTCTTATCGTTGTATTACTGATAGACTATTTCTACGCAAAAAGAAAGAATAAGCGGGCAGAGGCAGGCTAATAACATGAATAAAAATGCTTTAAATAGATTCCGGGTCATCCCGATGTTTCGGGACGGAATGACAGCATAGGTTTTTGTCACACCGTGCCGATAATTATCGGGATTGATCCGGTGCCTGATAAGAAAATAATTTTTTTAAAAAGTATAGATTCCGGGGAAGCCGAATTAATTCAATTGGGGATCGATGGGGAAATTGATCATGATCTCATAATCACCGCCAAGTTGCTTGAGAGAGTCTTTCCATATGTTCTTATAATCGGGATGAAAAACAAGCTTTCGGGTAGCCTTTACAGTCAACCAGGATTTTTCATCGAGCTCATTTTTCAATTGGCCATCGCTCCATCCCGAGTAACCAATGAAAAAGCGGATCTTGTTTTCATCAATCTCATCATTTTTTATCATTTCAACCACCTTGTCGAAATCGCCTCCCCAGTAGATTCCTTTCATGACCTCCTGGCCTCCTGTTATTACGTCAGGATATTGATGCAGAAAATGAATAGTGTCCATTTGCACAGGTCCACCGTAGAATAAAGGGATCTTATGCGCTTCGAGTTCCGGGATCAATT
The DNA here is from genome assembly GCA_036002905.1 of Chitinophagaceae bacterium. Taxonomy (GTDB): domain Bacteria; phylum Bacteroidota; class Bacteroidia; order Chitinophagales; family Chitinophagaceae; genus VBAU01. The sequence continues at coordinate 2,716 of DASYSW010000374.1, read as the reverse complement.
CGTCAATTGTATTTTCGTACTTACGATTCAGCACAAAACCAAAACTGCCCTGTTCCTGGTGCTCACATAAAAAAACGACCGTCCGCATAAAATTTGGATCTTTTAGAAACGGATCAGAGATCAATAATATCCCGGAAGCAGGTTCAATCATACATACAATTTATGGCAAAATTTATTTACCCCAAAGTTGTGCCTTTTTTATTGAAGATAAATCGTTTGATTTCATTTCAGGGATGGTTTCGGTGCGTATAAATTCATCTAAACCTGTGTTAAAATGGAGTTTTTATCTCCATATCTACTCTGGCCCGGATTATGGATATTAAATTTGCAGGGTTTTACGGGTTAATAAAAACGCATTAACTTTCGAGCAATAAATATCCAGAGTGAAGAAAATTTTTCCCATAATCATTGGTTTAATTAGTTTGTCTCTCGTCGGTATTATTGTTATCCAGGTTTTATGGCTGAAAAATATGGTGCTCCTGCGGCAGGAACAGATGCGGCATCGCATCCAGGACGGAGTAACATTGGCGGGGAATAGTCTCGTTCAGCATAAGAGCAGCTACACCTATAATAATGATTCAAAATCTTTTCACAACATTATAACCGATGAGCTTGAATATTTGCGGCCAAATACAGTGGGGCAGAGACTGACGATTGCGCAGGTCATCGACATCATAAAAAAGTCATTTCATACCTATGACCTTGATGAAGTGAAATTTGAATTTGGAATAGCCACTGTAACGGGCGCAAGTGTGATGGAGAAGCAATCGAAGAATTTTGTAAATGTTTTTAACGAGAACAGTCCCAAAAACTATCCGTACACCTATCCGCTCAACTCACCGAGTGGAAGTGAAACAGAAAATCTTTCTCCAAATGAGATCCTCATCGTTATTGTGCTGAATTACCGCAGCCTGGTTTTTGAATCTTTGTGGTTGCCGATCGTTTCGGCCATTGTTTTTACAGTTCTTATCATGACCGCCTTTTATCTCACCGTGCGAACAATGTTGAGACAGAAGAAACTTAGCGAGATAAAAAATGATTTCATCAATAACATGACACACGAGTTCAAAACGCCTTTGGCGACCATATCGCTTGCCGTTGATGCACTGCGTAATGAAAAAGTGGTGAGTGATAAGGAGAAGATGAGTTACTTCAGCACCATCATAAAGGAAGAAAACAAAAGGATGAACCGCCAGGTTGAGACAATTCTAAAGGCTGCCCTTATGGATAAACAAGAGGTGCAATTACTGCTGCGGCCTCTCCATGCTCACCAGGCGATCAAGGATGTTGTCGAAAACTTTACATTGCAGTTAGAAGAAAAGAACGGGAAAGCAGAACTTTTGCTAAATGCAGAAAATGATTTTATTGATGCGGATGAAGTTCATTTTTCCAATCTCATTATTAACCTGATCGATAATGCCATTAAATATTCAAAAGAGGATCAGCCGCCAATAATAAAGATCACTACTCAATCGACTCCTAAAAGCATTGTCATCGTTATAGAAGACAATGGCATTGGCATGAACAAGGAAACTGCAAAAAGAGTTTTTGAAAAATTTTATCGCGCTCATACAGGCAATATCCACAATGTAAAAGGATTTGGTCTTGGCTTAAGCTATGTAAAGACAATGGTAGAAGCTCATGGTGGTGAAATTAAAGTTGACAGTGTGTTAGGAAAGGGAAGCACTTTCACCATGGAGTTTCCACTAAAGAAGCTCCAACGTCAGCCCGCGATGTCCCCGATTCCCGCTTAATTTCTCCGTGAACCTCTGTGGTCTCAGTGCCTCCGTGGTTATTTTTCACCACGGAAACACAGAGTTCATCGAGAAGCACAGAGTCAGTCTGAAAACTTCAATCATCTCTTTATCCATAATAGGCAGCCATCTCCATAACTGAGAAAACGAAAATCATGCTGCAGGGCATAGTCATATACTTTTCGCCAATCCTCTTTGATCAAAGCGGCTACCAACAATAATAGGGTCGACTGGGGCTGATGAAAATTGGTGATCAATGCATCTGCGATCTTTGCTTCGTAAGGGGGCGCGATGAGGATTTGCGTCTTAGCGATCAGCCGCTCCATATGTTCTTTTTCCATAAAATCAATCAGTGATTCAAGCGCTCGTGCTGGTTCAGTCTTCATCTTCGCCAACTCATAGCATTCCCATTGACCGAGTTCAATCAATTTTCCGTGCAATATTGCCGGTTGCTCCCATCTTGCGGGACCGGTTGCCGATTTTACCCCAAGCCAATACAAGCTTTCAACGGTACGAAGCGAGGTTGTTCCGACAGTGATTATATTTTGAGAAAGATTCTCCAGAATGTTCTCGATTGTTTTCTTTGAAACGCTGATAAATTCCGCGTGCATTTCATGCCCTTCAATTGTCTCGCTCTTGACGGGCTTGAATGTGCCGGCGCCAACATGAAGAGTTACAAAATCGGTTTTGATATTTTTCGATCGTAGTTTATCAAACACATGATCCGTAAAATGGAGGCCAGCGGTAGGCGCCGCTACTGAGCCTTCATGATGTGCATAGATTGTCTGGTATCTTTCTTCGTCCGAACTTTCTGGTGCTCTCTTGATATAAGGAGGCAATGGAATAGCGCCTGCATGATGTAATATTTCCGCAAAATTGAGCGAGATATCATTCCAGGAGAATTCGATGACAAAAGAATCGATTTTTTTTTCAATGTACCTGGCGTAAAGAATGATCTCCTT
>DASYSW010000373.1:0-7900 GCA_036002905.1 Chitinophagaceae bacterium | reverse complement strand
TTTCTGGCCCGAACTTTTACCTGAATGTTGCAGCATACCTTTTACAATTGCATCAGCCCGTTTGCCGTGATGAATTATTTTTTCCTCATTTTGTTTTATGCTGTTAATGATATCGTCTTGCAATTGATCATTTCTCCCGTCGCTCATCTTTGACCTCTCTCCCTGCAGCTCCTCAATTAATTCCTGGTTTATCTCCGAAAAATTATTTACGAAGTTTAAGGGGTTTTGTATTTCATGTGCAATACCTGCTGTGAGCTCGCCGAGGGAGGCCATTTTTTCGGACTGGATCAATTGCCGCTGGGCCGCTTTCAATTCCATCAAGGCGTTCTCTGCTTTGCTCTTTGCCTCTTTTAAATTTTGCAAATCTATCTTGGCCTGCGTCAGGTCCTTAAACCGGGAATAGGCAAGCGAAAAAACGGAAGCTATTCGTTTAAGCAAATCCCAACTCTCCTGCGAAATAACACCTGGGGACGACTGGCCAATCGCACCGTTAGAAAATTTGTAAAGGTGATACGATCGGTCAGCTACCTCTTCGCCATAATAACCGCGGATAGGTTCGCACCTTGACTCGCAGTAGTGAAGCCATTCTTTACGGTTATCACCTGTCATGACGATGGACGTTTCTTTCGCTTCTGAATTGTAAAACTCCAACATCTCACGCCCGACCCAGGTATCCTGCAGGTCAAGTTCAAATTCGCTACTCAGTAATTTCTTCTCAGCAGTTCGGGAATCTTTTAAAGCAAACCAGCATTGCGATTTGCCTGTCTTTTCATCATAAACATAAATGTGACAAGTTTCCAGTTCGTCCTCACCAAGTGTGCCCATCTCTTGCCGCAAAACCTGCGTCACATCTTTCAACTCTTCGGGCTGTTGCATGGCCTGTGCCCTCGCTCTGACTCGCTCTAATGCGGATTCAATCTGTGCATCCCTTGCACTCGTTTCAGCCTTCTGCAAATCGAGGAAACGGGTAAAGATCAGTCCAAATACCTGCGATACACGGATCATGGTCTTGCATTGCTCTTCAGTGAGTGGCTGATTAGTGACGACATTGATGGTACCATCTGCGAAAAAGAACGAATAAAAATATTCTGTTTCATTAAATATTTGCTGCTTCGGTACAGAAAGATAGGTAGACATGGTCTGATAATACGACCTGACGTCATTGCCGGACAGAATCGTGAGTGCATATGGCTTATTCTCCCGCCGGGCCGGAATGATATTTTCAAATACAGGATGAATATGAAGATTAAAATAGTAGAGGATCCGGATCATCTCCCCGCTATCGGCATAACTCGTCAGCCATAATTCCATGGCTTCGTTGGGATCGTCAAAAATGCCGACGGCCGTTCGGATCGCATTTATTCCCAATCCGTTCAATTGCTGAAATAAAACCGCGGATGCCTCGCCCAATTCAGAACTGGATCGCATTGCGCCCGCTCTCAGTCGTACATTATCAAGAGCAGCTTCTACTTCGAGTTTTCGCCTGCTATTCTCCAGTTCAATGGCCAGGGCCGCCAGCTGCTTTCTTAACGTGGCGTTTTCATCTATTAGCTTTTCCTGCCGCTGGTCATCCATTGGCCCAATTTAAATAATTGAAAGGAATTAATCTGGCTTATTTCAGGGATGGAAAGACGGGATTGATTTCAGCGCATCGAATAAAGTAGCAATATCCTGATTATCGATCCGGGTGAAGAGCTTAATTATTCCGCGGTCTGCAGATCAATAATAGTTGATATTTCAGTAATGCTATTGGCGGGGAATCCACCGAGCCGCGCATGTTCGCGGATCAATGCTTCGCTCGGAGCCAGGTAAATACAATAGATCTTGTCTCCTGCTACATAGCTATGGATCCATTGAATTTCCGAACCAAGGGTGCATAGTACTTCTTTTGATTTTTGAGAAATTGCCTTCAAACTCTCAGCCGAAAACTTTCCTGCACCAGGTATCTGTCTTTCAATAATAAATTTGGGCATATCTATGATTTTTTGATTTTCCACTCGATTTGTTAAGTCGATTCACACTCTATTACCCTTGACCTTTCCGCATCGACGTTGTCACCGCTTCTAATATCAAACTACAACCTCTTAATTTCGAAGGCTGTAATTTTTAGTTCAAATACGTGTAATTTTTATTCAGGCTTCTATCGCCAAAAAATCGAAAGTCTGAACAAATCCCGAAATGCGCTGAAAATATCCTTACTCCCGGGTGGTGGGACAAAATTAAATATGGTTCGTGTGAAATCATTTCGACTTCACAAAAAAACATCGTTTTTTTTCTTTTCATCTGAATTAGCACCACGGAATCATGATTGAAACCCACGATTGATGTGTGTGCAATTCTGAGATGCGCAGTCGATAGTGAAAAAAGTTCTAATTTAACACATGAGTCTGAAGCCAACCCCTCATAAAGCAATCTTCCTCTTCATATTTTGTTTTATCAACATCATGTCCGTTAGCCAGGACAAGACAACTGATAGCCTCAAGAATGTTTTGATCACGCTACCAGATTCGCGCCAAAAAGTGCAAGTGTTATTGGAGATAAGCCAGTCGTATATCAATACGTCGATCCTACAGGTGCTTGACTATGCAACCAGAGCGAGAGACATTGCCAGCAAATTAGAATATGATCAAGGACTTGCCGACTCGTATCGCCTCCTTGGTCTTGCGTATAAAAGGCAGGGCAGAATTCTGGAAGCACTTGATGCTTATGGAGCGAGTCTTGAAATCTTAAAAAAAATGAAAGACCTGGCAGGTCAATCAAGAATCCTCAACAATTTAGGAAGCCTGTATGGCGACGAAGCCCTGGGAGGGGGATCCAAAGCTGGGCAGCTTGGTACCATGGCAGAGGGCCAGGAAACGAAAGCCGTCGAATATTACTTGCAGGCATTGAAACTGGCGGAACAGGCGAAGGACAGCCATCGGGTTGTGATCGCGCTTAGCAACATTGGCGTTGTTTACCTTAATAATCCAAACACATACGATAAAGCTTTAGAATACCTGCTGCGCGCTTTACCAGTAGCAAAGGAGCTAAAGGATAGCGTGATCATCGGATCTGTGACGGTTAATATTGGCGAAATATACTTGAGCAAAAACAGGTACGATTCTGCTCTCTTTTACTTCAGGCAATCATTAACTGCTTTTGAAGCTACAGGCGACATTTGCTACACACTCAATGATATCGCTAAGCTGTACACAACACAACAAAATTATGATTCGGCATTGATCTATTACGGTCGTGCTCTAACAATAGCGACCAATTTGGGTGCGAAGGAAGATATGGTAGGGTCACTCTTGGGAATTGCCCAGGCTTATCATCGCGAAGGAAAAATAAAAGATGCGATTTTAGCCTACAAAAAAGCGGAAGACATTGGAAAACCGCTGGACCTTAAATTTCAACTAAGAGAATTGTACCAGGGACTCGCATCGGCGTATTCCTCGCTAAAAGACTACAACAATGCCTTTAAATATCAAACACTTCTTCTCGACATTAACGATTCACTTTATAGCCGGGAAACCGATCAAAAATTGGCACACCTTGATTTCACTTTTCAAATTGACAAGAAACAAGACAACTTGTTAAAGGAATCCGAGGTGCGCCGCCAGAAAATTGCACGAAACGCGGTTACCGGTGGTCTTTTACTTGCATTCATTATCGCCTTTATACTCTATAGAGGATATAGAAATAAGGTGAAGACAAATAAAATCCTTGATCAGCAACTCGATAATCTTCGATCTGCACAGGCGCAGTTGATACAATCCGAAAAAATGGCCTCACTTGGCCAATTGACCGCAGGCATTGCGCACGAGATTCAAAATCCATTGAACTTTGTCAACAATTTTTCCGAAGTGAATAAGGAATTGATTGAAGAATTAAAGGGTGAAAAGTCAAAAGGAAAAAACGAAAGGGATGAGCAACTGGAAAATGAATTGCTAAATGACATAACGCAAAACCTTGAAAAAATCTCCCACCATGGCAAACGTGCAGACGCCATCGTGAGGGGTATGTTGCAACACTCAAGAGCCAGCAGCGGGCAACGAGAATTGACCGATATTAATGCACTTGCTGATGAGTACCTGAGATTGGCATATCATGGCGTCCGTGCGAAGAACAACTCGTTCGATATTAAACTCGCAACGGACTTTGATGGCAGCATCATGAAACTAAATATTGCTCCGCAGGAAATTGGCCGAGTCATCTTGAATTTGATTAATAATGCGTTTTATGCCGTTATCGAAAAGCAGAAGCAAAATATTCCAGGATATCAACCAACGGTCAATGTAACAACTAAAAGGAAGGACGGCCAGATTTTGCTTTCAGTTGCGGACAATGGAAGTGGTATTCCACAAAATATTTTCGACAAAATATTTCAACCTTTCTTTACAACCAAGCCAACCGGAGAAGGAACAGGATTGGGATTGTCGCTGGCCTACGATATTGTAAAAGCACATGGTGGACAGATATCTATTCAAACCAGGGAAGATGAGGGATCAGAATTTACAATTCACCTGCCAGCGTAACAACCCCTAATGTGTTAAATTGATTTAAGCGCTATGATAGGCATATGCCGGCATCTCAAAGAATAAATTTTAAACCATTTAAGCAACCGCCATGAAAAAAACCCTTCATGCCTTCATTCTGCTCATTTACTTTGGTGCCTGTAACGTTAAGACTGAGAAAAATAAAACTCCATCAACGGGGGGCTTATCTTCCGAACAGGCGCTCTCAACTTTTAAATTGCCTGTAGGGTTCAAAATAGAATTGGTGGCAGCAGAACCAATGATTTCTGATCCTGTTGCAATGGATGTCGATGAAAATGGAAGCATCTACGTAGTTGAATTGCATGGCTATCCTTTGGATACGGCAGGTTTGGGAAAAATAAAACTACTGACTGATTCAGATGGAGATGGCGTACCCGATAAGAGTACTTTGTTTGCAGATCACCTACGCATGCCAACAGGCATCATGCGATGGAAGAAAGGAGTCATTGTCGTGGATGTCCCGGAAATTATTTACCTCGAAGATTCCGACCACGATGGTAAAGCCGACATAAGGAAAGTCATTATTACGGGCATTGCACTAACTAATCCTCAGCACATTGCCAATACACCCATCTTTGGACTCGATAACTGGATCTACATTGCCCACATGGGTACGGTTACTCCAAGGGTTTCGATGGAATTTAGCGACAGTGGTAATATTGTGCGTTATTTGGATGACCCATCGGCAAAAGCATTACCCCGCAATGCGGATGGAAGGAACATTCGCTTCAAACCCGATGACCATGAAATAGAAATGCTTTCAGGATATTCGCAGTATGGCCACACATTTGATGATTGGGGGCACCACATCTGCACGGATAATTCAAATCATTTATTCCACGAGGCAATTGCGGCAAGATATTTACAACGCAATCCCAATCTGCTGGTTGAAGATGCCTCAGACTATATCCCGGATCACGGGAATAATTGTGAAGTATACCCCATCACTATCAATCCGGAAAACCAGTTGTTAACAGGCAGGGGCATTATTACTTCTTCCTGTGGTGTCACATGGTACCAGGGCGGTTTATTTCCTGACAGTTTTAACAACGTCACTTTTATTGCAGAACCCGTAAGCAATATCGTACATGCCGATCGCATCAACGAAAAAGGAGCAACATTTACTGCATCAAGAGTTTACCAGAAAAAAGAATTTCTTGCATCAACGGACGGTTGGTTCAGGCCCGTTCAATTTTATATTGGCCCTGACGGCGCTTTGTACGTGATAGATTATTACAGGCAGATCATTGAACATCCCGAATGGATGAGTGAAGATGTCAACGAATCCGGCGCATTGTATAATGGGTCCGATAAAGGACGCATTTACCGTATCACGCCGACATCAACGTCAAAAATGAACTGGTGTAATAAAATCACGCTCGGCAAGGCATCTACTGAAGAGCTGGTGAAAGCCTTAACCAGCAACAATATTTGGTGGCGGCGCAATGCGCAGCGTTTACTGATCGACAGGAAAGACAGTAGCACAAGCAGGTTGCTAAAATCTTTGATAGATACGACTAATTCGCCAACGGCTCTAGTCCATGCTTTGTGGACATTAGAAGGTTTCAACGCAACAGATGCGGGTGTACTTGAAAAAGCATTGCATAATTCAACGCCGGGAGTACGTGAAAATGCCATTTTGATTGCTGAGCAACATCTTAACGATTTTCCACAACTTGAAAAAGAGTTACTGGCATTGCAAAACGATCCTTCAGCAAAAGTGAGATACCAGTTGCTTTGTACGTTGGGAAATTTACATGATGGCCTAAGCCAGTCGGCCCGGCAAAAAATTTTGTTGAAAGATGTGAACGATAAATGGGTGCAGGTGGCGGCACTTGCTTCATCAAAGGGTAGCGAATTGATATTGCTGGAAAAAAGTATAGCGGCTTTATCTTCCTCGCCTTCTGAGGGCAAAGCTTCATTCTTTTCAAATTGTGCTAACCTAATAGGCCTTTCCAAACGAACAGATGATATCAAAAAAGTTTTCCAGCTTTCTCTAAACAATAACTCACCAAAATCAGATTGGTGGCAAGCTGCATCGCTAAAAGGTCTATCAACATCTATTTCTGAACAGGGAATTCCCCCAGGAAACTTTGAAGCAGAGAAATCACTGTTACTCTCGAGATTTTCTGCCAGGAATTCGCCATTAGTGCGCAGTGCATCCATTGATCTTTTGCGTGACCTTGGCATAACAGAAAATGATGGATGGAGAGCGACACTCGCAAAAGCAAAATCCGTTGCAGAAAATCCAAACGAAAATCAAGAATACCGTAATGACGCCATCAGGTTCCTTGCACTGGATAAAAAAGGCGACTACTATTTATTACTTGAAAAAATAGTTACTTCGGAAGAACCCGTTAGACTACAAAAAACCGCTTTGCATACCTACAACCAGCTTGAACCAAAGTCAGCGTGCGATTTCATTGTAAACAACTGGAAAAATCTTTCAAAAGATCTGCGTGATGTTGCAATGGATATATTTGTCTCATCAACCAGGAACAGCATTGTCCTTCTTGACGCAGTAAAAAATGGCACCATACAATCCACGTCCATAAGCTGGCGAATGAAAGAACAATTGGCAAACAATGATGACTCCACTGTCCGCAACCGTTCCAGGCAATTAATCATATCAGAAATTGAAAGCAGGGAAAAAGTATATACTCAATATCTGCCTGTCCTTAACATGAAAGGGGATACCGCAAAAGGGCTGATTGTTTTTAAAACTGTTTGCGGCGTTTGTCATCAGTACCAGGGAGAGTATGGAAAGGTATTTGGCCCTGATCTCGGCTCCATTCGGAACAGGGACAAAGCTTCAATTATGGCTGATATACTAAACCCGAACCGTTCCATTGCCGTAAATTATGATCTGTGGACAATTACGAAACGAAATGGCGAAAAATTTAGTGGTCTCATGAGTTCTGAGACATCCGGTACTATTACGCTTACCGAGTTGGGTGGCCAGCGTATCACTATTTCAAGGGCGGCCATCAAAATGATGGAAACGGCTGACGCATCCGCAATGCCAGTGGGGCTTGAAGCTTCAATTTCGAAAGAACAAATGGCAAATCTGCTCGCATTTTTAACGAATAAAGGATAACAATAAAAAAGACTAAAGTAGAAAAAGGGTAAAATTTAATGAGTAGGAATGGTAACGATTTGCTTTGCGTTTCCTTTGTTAACTATCAATTTGTGTGTTTATTTAGTTTATTATTTACAAGGTTGCAACCTCCTCTTTTGTCCAATTTAACTGAAAATGTTTGGATAAACGATCCTGGATGCAGCGCAATTACCGGAGGGTACGACCTGTTCATCACTGTTTTTGGAGAATAGATGTTACTTCAACGATCGCCTGACTCGTGTAG
>DASYSW010000372.1:0-31200 GCA_036002905.1 Chitinophagaceae bacterium | reverse complement strand
TGCCAATAGATTTTTTTAAAGGCAATAGAAGTGATCAATATGATGAGGGTGAAAATTTGATATTATTTGACAATGATAACATCAATGACATCTTTATTTCTAAAATAATAAGACGGGACAATATTCCCGACTGTTGGCAGCTTTTTAAACTTTCGAGTGCCGATTCAAAGCTATCTCCAAGAAACTGCTCCTTTTTCTTAAGTCATAAAATAGTGAACAAACAAAGCTTGAAGGATTTTGACCCATATTTATATAAAGAGAGATTCAAGTTATATGGGAAAAACAGATATTTAATTAATTTCAATTCGGACTGTGTATTTCTACTTGACTTAGATAAGCAAGAGGCTAAAAGTATCTTTTATCCAGGCGATGAGAATTTGCACATGAGAGTTAGCAAAAATAGCAATGCAATTTTTTTCATAAGTGGTTTAAAAAAAGCTTTTCTCTTACATAAAAACACATTTTACTAATATGAGAAGATTTCAGCTATTTTATCCCCTTTTTGCCGTCGCGGGCTTTATAATTTGGTGGAAACTTTCAGAAACTAAGGAAATTCAGTTTGGAGCGAACGAGGTAGCAAAGCAGCAATCTTTCTGGATAGTAGTTTATGGATTTATCATTACCCTTTTGGGGGTGATAATTGGTGCATGTTATAGAGAATTACAGTCACTAAAGGACAGAGGTCAGACACATATTGAAAATTTGAAGCTGTTTTTAAAAAACGTATTCACATCCATAGACCTATGGATGGGACTTTTTGGAGCCCCAATTGTGTACGCACTACTTTGGAAATCATTAGATGGCGGAAGCATTGCCGGTCTTACAGTAATTGCTCTACAAAATGGATTTTGTTGTACTATTATTATTAGCAACTTGGTTAAAAAAAATGCGACGTAACGCCATCGTTTATCTTCCAAAGGAGCGTACAACATTGTTTCGAGAATGTAGCGGGCGATACACCTTGGCCTCGCATTACCATTGATTATTTCCAGAAAACTGATTTATATTTTAATGCTTTTCGGCGTAATGACATGAGGATCTGTTTTGGAGAGTAAGAAAACCTGTTTTTCCGACCCAATATATTTTTTAAGTCTCTTGTTTGGGGTCGCTCTCCGACTCAAACCCCTTTCGTGATGTTGGATGGAAGAGAATGAAATTTAACAAACTCGAATTGCCTTTTCAAATTGAAACCTCTTTGCGTCTCTGAAACTGCACCGTGACTAAGTTGCTACCAATTATGCCAGGATCTTCTCATTATCTCCATTAGAAATAATCGTATTGGCAAATAAAAGACCCTGTGTACTCTTCGGGGGTTTGTTGAATGTCACTCTTGATTATTGATTATTGACTTTATTCTGTTTCAGGAACTGATCATACGCCTCTTTAAATTTTTCGTATTTGTATTTTCCATTAACCGGTTTCTCATTTCGTTTTGTAACGTCCTCGATAAGTTTAAAATAGACTTGCGGAAATTCATCCGAATATACTCCTGGTATCAGGCCAACTTTGTTTAACCCTAAATAAAAAGAAAATAATAAGAAAAGGGAAACAATGACTATCGAATGGTCTTTCAGATGAGTAACCATCCTGAAAGCCGATATACTTTCCCCATCAACTATGAAGCCCTTTTTAAACAATCCTGTTATTATAAAGCCCAGCAGCATGATAAAGGCAATGATTCCCGAAATCTCTGAGATTTTTGGAGAAAACGGTGCAGTTACCAACGAAACAAAAAACAGGATAATGCTCAAATGAAATGCGAGCATCATCATTGCCAGCAAATTACTTTTTGGTTGGAGTTGCCGGAAGCTCATTATCATTTTGCGGACGTAGATAAGTGTAAGCAATATCCCTGCCGCTGCGAACAATAATTCGATATACGGGAAACGTATGAAAAAAACTCTGAGCGCGAATATGGATGATAGAAGGAAAAGGCATATTAATTCTATCACTACAAATACATCCTTATCGCCTTTTTTACTCAGTCCTGACACGAGCTCAAGAAGAAAAAATAATCCAAACGCAAAACCGACTCCTCCCATGATCCTGAGACCATAACTATTTTGGGCCATAGAAGCAAAGGCGCCCATGACGAGCAGGATAAAAAGTAAATAATATATCAGGCTAAACTTCTTCATTAATTGGGCAGGTAGAAAACGTAATTAAAATCGTGCGTTAAAAATTCGTCCATGGCCTTCCAGTTGTTGGCTCCTTCTGCTCCTTCTTTTTTACGGCAAGCCTGCCATAAAATAAATGACCGGCTGACTAATTCTTCGGTTTCCGTTAAGGTGGAAGGTAAGCCTGTTTTTGCCCGATAGAAATTGCCCTCTTCAGCAACGCCATACACCTTGCTTAATACACCATTGAACTTATTCCCTTCAATAATTTCCGCAAGAAAATTGTTGGACATTGCGTTCAGTTGTTTGCCTCCAATGCGGGACAAAAGCAGGATCAAATCATACCTGTAATCTATTGGCTGGTTCAGTCCAAAATTAAATTGCGAGAAATCCATATCCTTTGATTTTGAAAAAACCGAATCAAGGTAAACAAAGGCCACGGGATCAATCTCTCTCATATACAATTTCTCGGACATAGAAATATATGCAAAAGCTTTTTGATTGTCTTGCTCAAACTTCTCAGCCAACTCCACGGCATCCTTCTGTTTTCCTGCCATGGCAAGATTTACACAGAGATCTTTCAATTGATTCAGAAAGAAAGTCTTTTCAAGGTACTCGTATTTATCACGTGACACGGCAAAATTTTGCTTGTTGAACCGGCGATAGTAGTTCATCCCTTCCGGGGAGTCCCCGCTGTCAAAAGCGCTGTTTGCAAGCAACAGGCAGATGAGGTTTTGATCAAGTCCCTGTCCCCGTGGATGTGTTTCTGCAAGGCGCAATATCCGGATCAAAGTTTTATCCGCAACGGGATAATTATTGTCGAAGTTTCCATCGCGAAAACGAAGTGGTTTTAGCTCATATGCTTTGGCAATCCAGTAATGGATCATTGCTATGTCATCCGGGGTTGTATATAATTCTTCGAACAGGTTATTCTTATCGATAAAATTGAAGAAAAGATCGGTGTGATAGGTCAGGCTGAACCAGCCCCCCATGTAATCCGGATAAATAAACAGGTGCTTTCGTTTAAAATTGCGGTTGCGGATCCCGTCACCATAGTATGGTAGCGTAACAGGTATTGCCACTTCAAGAGAATCTTTGTCCACCAACCTGTAGTGATTCAGTGCATCCTGCAGAAGTATGTTTAATGAAGCAGTGTCTATTTTCAACCCGCGGTCGAACTGGTATTTACTTATGAAGATGGCCCTCCTCTTCTTCTGTATGGCCAATGAATAGTTTCTTTCGGAAGGATCTTTTATTTGCGTAATCAATTTTTCATAATCATCGGCCAGTGCATTAAACACTTCACGCTTGGCCAGGCAGAGGTTGGGGAAAAAATAGCCTTTGTAAGACCGCAGCACGTTCTTATCGATATTTACCCTGAACAGAGGGCTTATATAGCCCCCACGGATAACGGAATTGCGGAAAATTGTAATCGCAGGATCGCCTGCGTAATGAGCTGCCACCCATTTCACCATCAGGCCAGCTTCCTCGCGACGATTAAATTGGTAAAATATGGCCAGGATATTACAGTAATTGTTAAACAGGCTACCGTTAAAATAATCATCTTGCCCCGATTGCTGAAGGGCCTGGAAGCACTGGATCACCTTTTCTGCGTTACCGAATGCCGCGTACAACGATGCGAGTGTATGGTATCCGCCATTAAAGTCACCAGGAAACCGGCCATTAATTTCGTAACTACCTTTCGGATAATAAATATTGAATAATGCCTGCCCGTCGGCTTGCTCAAAGGGAGAAAACAACTGGAGAATTGCAGTGAGTTTCTCTTCCGTTACCCCCCCAAACGTAAGCCATTGTTGCAAGCCATAGTTCAATTCCGCAGAGATGGTAGTCTGAAACAGGTTTTTGTTTTTAAAAAAACGCACTGCCATCTGGTAACTTTCATCGGCAAAATTTTTGAGCATGAGCTGACTACCTTCTGAAGGATTGTAATACTGATCGTAAGCCAACAGTGTCGTAAACTTATTCAGCTCGGTCATCAAAAAAGCATATTCTGTCCCTTTAGCAATCACTTCTTTGAAAGTTACCTGTAGCAGGCTAGTGAGATCAGACTTATATTTACTTGTATCATTCTTGTTAAATAATAACAGCTGCTTATAAGTTTCATTCGCCAGGCCTAATCTTTCCTTTGCACTCAACCCGGTGAGGTAAGTAAGCATGAATCCCGGTTCATAGCGTTCCTCGAGTAACAACGGCAACGCTTTTGTATCGAAGCCCACCTCATTACTTTTCATCAGGCTTAGCATCTCGTTCCTGGTTTTCCCGATTACCACATTGTTCTGTTTTTGCTCAGCATCATACCAATAGAATCCGCTCAGTACCAGCATCACGGCAATAGCGGCAATGGCGGCAATGCGTTGCGGTCCGTATTTCATAAACGCCCTCGTGACGGCTACTTTCCGGGCACTCCGCTTTATGAAATCGCGAACATCCGTCAGAATATTTTCCGCTTCCCTTGTTGCCTTCTGTTCATCTTCATGGATCTCAGAATATCGCCTGATCCATCCTGCATTCGGTTTGCACTTGTTATACCAGTTTTCAAAATAGGTAAGCGGACCTATTGGCAACAAAAAATCATTGCTTTTTCCACTGTTTCTCCAACGGTCTAACTGTTTTTTAAAATCAAGGTAGGTGGAATAAAATTCAAACTCCTGGTTGGCCCATTTGTTAAGTTTATTCCAGTTGCGGATCAGGCTTTCATGAGTTATATCGAGTACTGTGTCCGATGAAATTTTATGGGTTGCCGGATCTTCTGTTTTGAATGGCCTGATAAACGAGTTTCCTTCTTCGCGATAAATACTCAGGACTTCACCAACCACTTCCGGCGTATAAGAAGACGAATTAATGATGCCTGTAATTTCACCCAGCGTCATTCGGTTTCGCACGGCGCGGCTATTATCAATCTTGGTGAGGCAACTGAAGGCAAGGGCAATGATCCTTTTAGTTCCCTGTTGGGTGATGGGATCGCCAACATGATTTTTATTATATTTTCCCCAGGCATTTTCATACAAGATGCTGGCGTGGATTTCAATCACCTTGTTCAATCCTGTTTCCTTATAATAACTCTGCCGCGCCTGTGGTAAGACGCTAAACCATTTTTGAAACTGGGGTAGTTCATCATCGGGTAATTCGGAAGCCGGCATTCCTCCAACCATTGCATAATGGATCAGATCCATCTCCTCCCTGCCGCGATCTGCCATCATCCATACCTGGCTGAGAGCATGCTGCAGGATTGGCAACTGATCCACTCCTTCGGCAATGTCATACACGAGGCGTTCAATGAGACGCTGTGAAATTCGGTTGCCGCTCAAAATTGCCGGTTCTTCAATCACCTGTTTTAAATCTTTTCGCTTCAATCTTGGCACAAAAAACTGGGAGAAGCCGATGTACTCCGGGAGACCGCGAAAAGCGGAGCATTGCCCGATGTAATCGGACCGCATGGTACACACGACATAAACTGGAATATTTCTTTTGATAGCAATCCGGGCCGTTTCCAGCACAAGGTTCACCACGATCTGCGAATCATCTGATGGAGCTTCGTTATAAAAGTTTTCAGGATTCGTAAAAAATTCTTCAAACTGATCAACCAATATCATCAAATTTGCTGCCTTTCTCTTTCTTTCTTTCCTGGCAGGTTCTGGTAAATGTCTCCATTGCTCGTCAGTTTCGTCAATATAAAAGTCGGAATTGGTATAAAGATCAATAAGGGAAGAAAAGCCGCGCCTTAATTCTGTTTCAACAGTGGATGATTTCGATTCGAAAGTCTCAGCCAAAACATTAGCCATATTTTTTACCGGGCTTCGTTCCGGACGGAAACCGGCAACAATCCAGTTCGTGTACTTTGCCTTAAAGAAACCCGCCCTCGCATTAGGAATAAGCCCTGCGTAAATGAGAGATGATTTTCCTTCTCCCGAAGCTCCTGTTACCATCAGGAATTTATTTTGCTCCAAAAGGGAAGTGATCTGGTCCACCTGCAGATCACGGCCTTTAAAATAAAGGCTTTCCTCCTCGGTAAAGGACCGCAACCCGGTATAGGGACATATGCTTTGCTGATCAGTCATTATTCGCTTTCATTAATATAAGGAAGAAATCGCCGGGTGAAAATGAGCTCATTTTCTTTGAAATGTTCCCATTCACTTTTCTGTGGTTTTGTTAAATTAAGTCCCTCCATAATTTTTCTTAAGAAATCCGCCTTATCCGCCGTAGATATAAGTGAGGGCATCTGCTTCTGTGCTGCATAAAGATTTCCATGAAAAGCATACGCCTTGCTGAAACGAGCAATGGCTTCAAACTTGTTAGAGGAATTTTTTATTGCCTGGTATGCTTCCCTTGCGTTCTTGTCAGGATCTAAGTACATTAATGCCATAGCGACCTGGTGTCGGTTCGGTTGAAATAAGGCCGGATTATCCAGCCGCTTCATCTCTGCGCGGGCTGAGTCAAGCAAACGCCGTGCTGCTTCAGGGGATTTTTGATTTAAACTCAATAACTGGCTGGCATAAGCGTAGAGTGAAGATCGGTTTACTTCCTTTTTAAACACATTAAGTAACTGAAACGCCAAATCAAACTGGTTATTCGCAGACAAGTTGGCGATTGCTTTTCCTACTAACTCAAAAGAATAATCATTGACAAAATTGAAGTTCTTGTATTGAAATGCGTTTAGCAGTTTATCGCGGCGAACCTTTTGCAGGTAGGCAACCCCTTTTTCTGTTTCATTTTTTTTGAACGCCTGCTCGCCAAGGTGCAAATAAAGAATATTTAAATCGGCCCATTGATCTGCCTTTCGTTGTTCCAGTTTCGAGGCTAACCGATCCATCAATAATATCGGCATCGGCCTTTGCATGAAAAAGTCACGCGTTGACATCGCAACCTGGTAATCCAGCAGCCAAAGTTCAAAATACTTAAAGGTAGAAGTGCTCTCATATAATGAGTCAAATAAATTCTGGTCTAATAAATAACTGATGAAAGCAGATGAATAGTAGAACTGGATAATGCTTCGCGGTTCAAAAGGATGGAACGGAACACGATAGTCCGGAAACAGGAAAAGAAACTTTCGGGGCACGGTGATAAAATCAGCCGTGTTGCTCACGATGGAAATATTCTGTTCTAAATAGTCTTTCGGCACCCGTTGGTAATACTGAATCGCCTCTGCATATTGCTGATCTGTCTTTATTCGTTTGATACCCCTTATCTCATTCCGAACGTCATATAAAATACCTTCATTTTTGAGGATAACTGCCATTGTCAAATTCCGGTCGCTGGCATTCTGAATTTTTAAGATTTCGGTCTTAAGCTTCGTAAAGAAATAGGCCATCATCTGATCACCCGAAAAAAGCAAATTCGGATTGGTCTGCCCTTGTCCTCCCCCGCCCGTATAAAAATTTGCAATGCTTGCTTCAAACGGTTCAAACATGGCCCTTGAAACTAACCGGTTGTAAAATTCCACTGCATCTATGTTCTTCCGCTTACAATATCCTTGTATAAACTCATCAAGCATATCAGCCTTGCCGTAAGTATAAAACACCACCGCGACATTGGCAGCATTTTCGGCGTGGGTGGCATAATCGTTTTGATAAAAACTTGCCTGGTATCGAAGCACTGTGTCTATGCATTGCAACGCTTTTTGCGGCTTACCTGCGGCAGCGTACAGATAGGCCAGGTCCTGGAACAGACCGTTATACCGAAAGCCATAATTGTATCCCCCGCGAACCATTACTTTGTCCTGCTTATAATTTGTCTCGACCCACGAGGTCGGTGTCTGGTTCTCAAATGGTGAGAGTATTTGCAAT
Source organism: Chitinophagaceae bacterium (assembly GCA_036002905.1). Classification (GTDB taxonomy): domain Bacteria; phylum Bacteroidota; class Bacteroidia; order Chitinophagales; family Chitinophagaceae; genus VBAU01. The sequence goes on along the minus strand of DASYSW010000372.1, from coordinate 23,279 downwards.
AATTGATCGATCTCCTGGGACGAGAATATTTTATGATTGATCCCATCATCCAATGCCAGGCTTAAGTTTTGTATATCGGAAAAACCGTCCGGCTGTTGCTTAAAAATCTGCATGCTCCAACGTGCGGAACGCTTTGCACTGCTTGTCATCATTGATTGCAAAAAATCGCCCTGATTTAAAAAGTATGCAAACCCGGCTGTTATCGAAAAATCATGTATCAATTTCAATCGGCTAGAGAGTTGGCGGCTATCGCCCGTGATATGTAAACTTTCCAGCAAGCTATCAGCAATAGCTAAACTCTGTAAAATTTCCCTTTGTGGTTCGTGCTTTCCCTGGTTTACCAATTGTGTGGCAATGCCGGTTGCTATCCTGATCTTTTGGGCGGTGTCTTTGATCGCGTTCATCACTTCGGGAATAGTTATATTTCCGTGGATCAGCTCTTCTGTAATGACCGGGATAGGGAACTCGAGACTCAGTTTCGGTTTATTGGCAATCTCAAAAGAACTTTTTTTGATGCTTTTCAGCACATAATCATTTTGTTTTCGAAAGTAGTTGCGGGTTGCAAAAAAACTCAGCACAATCAAGGCTACTAAAGCCACCGTCATGGCGATTCGTTTCGGTCCGTATTGCATGATTGTCCGCGTCACCACATGCTTAGCTGCGCTGCGCCGCAGGAATTCTTTTGAATTGTCGAGAACCTGTCTTGCTTTTGCGAGCTTCTTGTCCTGTTCAATCTCTTCAGGTAAATAACGGGCAATCCAGTAAGCGTTAGGTTTAGCAGCATTGAACCAATTCTCAAAATAGGTCAGTTGACCAATTGATAATAAAAATCCTTTTGATTTCCCGCTCTGCACCCAGCGATTGAGTTGTTGCTCAAAGTCAAGTGACGTAGTATAATTATCAAATTCTTCGTTCGCCCATTGCTCCAGGTACTCCCAATTCCGGATCAAACTTTCATGTGTGATATCCAGGATAGCTGATTCAGCAAGCGCCTCGCTGTCCGACTCGTCCGTGATAAAAGGACGGATAAATGTATTACCCGGCTCCCGGAAGATATTAAGAATGACTCCTACTTCCTTAATTCCAAATCCAGGTTTACCTGCTATATCGACGATTTCCCTAAGCGTCATTCTGTTTCGAACGGCCCGGCTTTGATCAATTTTAGTGAGGCAGATAAATGCAGCTCTGATGATTGCTTTCGCCTCGCCGCCCGGAATATTCTTCCCGGTTTTTTGCAAATAATATTCAGGCGCCCATTCATACAGTTTGTTTGTATGAGTATCGAGAACATTCTGCAAGTTGGGTTCATGATAGCAGGCCTTGATTTCAGCGGCCAGGTTTTCAAACCACCTATTGAATCGATCGACGTGTTCATCCGGCAATTCATTTACCGGCATACCGCCTACCATGGCATAGTGGACTAAATCCATTTCTTCTCTCCCGTTTTCAGCAGCATGCCAAATCTGGTTAAGTGCATGTTGAAGGATAGGAAGTTGATCAACCCCTTCGGTGAGATCATGGATCAGCCTTTCTGTCAATCGTCTTGTGATTCGGTTACCGCTCAGGACAGCTGGTTCTTCAATCACCTGTTGTAACTGTGTGCGATTAAGTCTTGGAACAAAAAACTGTGAGAAACCGATATACTCGGGCAAGCCCCGAAAAGCTGCACACTGACCAATATAATCGGATCGCATGGTGAAAACTATGTAGATTGGCAGATCCTCTTCCAGTGCAATACGTGCAGTTTCCAGTAATAAATTAAGGACAAGACTGGCATCAGTAGACGGCACTCCCTTGTGATAATTTTCAGGATTGGTGAAAAATTCTTCAAACTGATCGACAAGAATCAAGAGGTTAGCAGCATCTCTTCTCATCGCAGCTTTGCCGGCATTGTCGGCCAACTGCCAGGATGTTGAATGGATATCTATGTGTCTTTTTGAATTTTTATACAAATCAACAATCGCAGAGAAGCCATGATTCAATTCCGATTGAACGGAATACGGATTAGCAATGTCCAGTTGCCTGGCAATTGTTTTACATAAATTTTGAAAAGGCGAACGTTCCGGGCGGAAGTCCGCTACACACCAATTTGTGTATTTTGATTTCAAAAATCCCGCACGTGCATTTGGAATGATGCCGGCAAAGATCAACGAGGACTTACCATCACCGGAAGCCCCGGTGAGCATCAGGAATTTGTTTTTTTGTAATTGCTCAGTGGCCTGGTTGATGTCCTCCTCCCTTCCCTTGAAATAAAGCGATTCTTCTTCCGTAAAGGATCTTAACCCCGTATAAGGACAAATTTGATCTTCTTCGGACATGGTGGCTACTTATCTTAACTTAAAAAATCAGATTGATGGGATAGGGTTTTTCGCCAGCTTAGAGACGCAAGTATCTTTATTCCCGGTAAATACCTTGTGGCAATTTTAAAGGATCGCCAAACTTGTACCAGCGCCTGTCTCTATTTTACACAAAATCTTTTTCTATTTTAATTTATTTTATTGTACACTTTTTTCACTTCCGACGGTATAGCTTCTTTCGGAACGATGGAAGATGTAACACGGGGAGCCTTAAAATTGCGCGCCCGGTTACTTTCGGGGTTGTCATCGCCTACGAGGAACATGGGAGTAGGCGAGGAGGCGCCACCCACCTGCTTCCAAATTTGTTTGATAAATGGAAGTGCCCAATCGGCCGCATATTTAAAATAAACCACAGCCAATTTACTTTTGGGGATCTGTTGAGATGACATCTCCCTGTAGGAATCCTCTCCTTCCGGTAAAATATTCATAGTCTCAACCGGAAACTCAAGGCTCAATTCATCAACAATAATACTGGCTTCCGCCTCATCCTGCTGGTTGAAAATAAAAAAGATATCAGTGTCTTTGAAATCATACACTTTGGCATCCTGTTTCATTATTACCACCCGCATATCATCGACCAGTTGCATGGGACCATGACTGTTTGAGAACATCATGTTTCGGGTAATATTGTTGCGGATGTATTTAATGAAATTCTGCTGCGCCGGTTTTATGGATTTGCCGCTTTCAGGGGTTTGCCATAAAAAAACGTTGAAACCACTTCCGGGCGTATCTATTTTGCTCTTTGCCTCCATGAACTGGTGCTGCGGAAATGAAATTTCTTCATCTGATTCGAAACGCCTGCCAAACTCTCCACTTAACATATGCAGGGAGCAAACACATTTGTTCATTTCCTCGGCCACCTTTTCTTTAAAGGTTTCATCATCTGCAGGACAATCAATGGAAGGAAGAACATTAAATCCTGCTTTTTGAAGTATGATGGCCATTTCTTCCCGACTCTCTTTAAGGTCATTTGACGTCCATGCAAGATAGATGTTGGGCCGCTGGCGATCAATTACCTGGACTTTTATTGCCGATGTCAATGGGGTCGAAATAATATTGGGAACAATTTGCCGCGCCGTCGGCTGGTAAGTAGGCTCATTGGCGGGAAGGGATTGTCGACTTTGCTTTATTCCTGAAATAATTTCTTTTATGACATTCGCCAGTTTATTGATCTGGTTACGATACATTGGCCTCTGTAGATTATCATGCTTATCATCATCAGTGGGATGTAAAGGACGATTGATGCCCTGTTCCCGATAAATAAAATCAATCGATCTCAGGCCCCCGGAAAGTTCAGATTCCAACAACTTTATGTCATCCATCTCAATATCATGGATCTTTACGGGAATTATCCTCGAGGCATTATTCCCATTGGGTAATTTGATGTTAGCGCCAAATTTGTCCCGTTTTATTTCCTCCTGAAAAACCCTGAACTCATTTACCCAAACTGGGGACGATGTATCGCAATATGTGAGAGAGATGATAGGAATAAAGATCAGTGCATTTATTTTAGGTGTATTTGCTTCATTTTCGTTTTCAAATCCTACCCGCTTGTCCTCCGGATTCTTGTCAAAAAAAATCGTCAGCTTGTCTTTTAACGTGGCACTTAATTCCTGGTTCAGTTTTTCAACAAATTCCGTCACCCATCCATCGTAATTGTTGTCGTTATACCTGTAGCTTATATGAATATCATAATCGTACTCAGGAATTATGGACGAATTAATAAGCCGCCTGCTCTTTGTTTCATTTACTTCATTCCCTGCTGAAAATATTTTATAGACCTGGACGGGCTCCTTAACATTTTTTAGATTTTCAATCCTTAAAAATTCAGACCTGATATCGTTCTTATTTGCGACGTTCCGATGAACGGACTCAGATACATAAATACCCGCCGGGGGTGCGAGTACCTGCAAGCGGGAAGCAATATTCACGGCATCGCCAAACACATCGCCATTCTCAAATACCACCTCGCCCTGGTGGATACCGATCCGCAGTTCAAAAGCCTTGGAATTGTAGCAGGCCTCCTGAATTTTTATCGCTGCATACACTGCATTGCTTGCAGCAGAAAAACTTGCCATTACACCATCTCCAAGTTCTTTGATCCATTGACCACCGAATTCCTCGATAATAGGTTTTTGTATTTCCCTGTTTTGGCGAAGCAGTTCAAAGGCTTTTTTTTCGTCATTTCCCATCAGCGCTGTGTACCCGACAATATCGGTAAACATGATGGCGGCCAGTTGGCGGGATTGGGGCATTGCCAGAAAATTAAGTAATAATATTCAATTCGCAGGAAAAATTTTATTTGGACATTGTTTATAAAAAATGATTTAAGGTATCAAAATGTTTGTTTCGACAATTCACGATTATGAAATCCTTCAAGGGTCATATAATCTGCTATAAAAGCACCCGACAATTCCCAGTTCAATTACGAAATAACATCTCTCCTTTTCTTTTAAAATTCACCCTGCTGATTTGATTTTATTTACACACCCTTACTCCTTATTAATGTAGATTTTAAAATTGATTTTAATTCACCCTTATTTGCACAGTTCAAAAATGACATCAAACAGCATATTGGTAGCTCTTGGAATGACAGAGACTTTTCACCAGAGGAACTTGCAAGTAAAATTTCAAGTCCAGCATGGAAGCAAATAATAAGAGACCTTTTATTGGCAGAACCTGTTCTTAAAATCTATCCTAAAGGTTCAGCACTCCCTGAGTGCATTAATAGTGAGCCAAATGGCCCCTTGGAACTTTCTATCCCACTCAAAATTGACAATTTTGAAATTCCTCAACAAGAGGAACGACTTAGGACAAAATATTACGGAGCTATTGACATTGAACATAAAGACAGTACCCAAGTTTTATCATTAGTTGACTTCAAGGGTGCTACGATAGTTGGATACATGTTTTTACGAACAAAAAAGGAGGAAATACCAACAGTAGATACTAAAGCTACTTCTAAAAATTCTGCATCTTTTTTTGAAAAAAACTTTCCGGTTACGGCATGGAACTTCAATTCAATATCGTTTTATTTTGACAACGGAAGACGCATTTTCCCAAACTCATTTGACGTGAACTATGATAAATGTACCGGGCAACCAATTTTTATTGCAAGGCTTCCCGAATAATTTTAAACTTATTTGAATTAAAGTACGAACGAACGACATTAACCCTTAAATACTGAATCAATGGCAAGATTAAAAGTCACGATAAAAATAAAAGATTCGGACGGAACAACTATTCCTCTTCAAAGAAATTTCGTAGAGCATATTTGGGGACTTATATATTACAGATGATGAAGGTAGGAGTGAGTGATAGAAATGGGCGATTAGGATTTAATACGGACTACGAAGAAATTGACATCAGAGTACTCCCACAAAATTCAGTTGTGAAGCACCGGATATGTTTTCGTGGAGAGAAAATCGCCATAAAATTTTCATCAGCGAAACATGGGTAAATTTGTCATTCTCGGCGCAACCGGCTAACCTGTGAGAGCGAAAAAGTCACCAAACAAAAAAACACTCTTGAAGCGCTTTATTACTCAAATGGTTTGATGATCACTGTTTAATTATCAGCCTCGAATAAGATTTCTTTTTCTCATCCTCAATCTTAAGCATATAGTCTCCGCCAGGTAGGCTCTCAACGTTTAACTCGAGAGTAGAAACAAATTGAGTTTGTTTAACCAGCCTTCCAGTTGCATCAAACAATTGAACACTAAAGCGTCTATTGGACGTAGACGACACAAACAAGGTTTTATGAACAGGATTCGGATAAATTCTCAACTCGTTGCTCCAGGAAGGTGAATTAATTCCTGTGACTATAAAACTGAAACTAGCCGACATCGGGCTGGAGCAGTTGTTAACTGTAACCTGTACAGTATAAAGACCCGTACCAGTAGGCGCATAAGTATTGCTCGTATCATTTTGCAAAGGCACTCCATTGAGATACCATTGATTGCCTGTAGAAGCACTCGACATTAACTTGTCTCCATTTTGCGTGATGACTGGAGTAAATGGAATGGGATTCACTACAGCAATTATTGAAGGTGAGATGCCTGATTCACAACCATTCGAAACGACTTTCACATTGTAAGATCCACTTTGGGTTACGGTGAGCGTTTTGCTTGTTCCGACGACCGTGCCGTCCCTATACCAGTGATTACTATCGGCGGCACTAGACGTAAGTAGCAAGCTACTGCCCTCGCAAAAACTGGTCGGGCCGTCCGCGCTTATGGTTGGTGTTGATGGAATTGGATTCACTACAGCAATTATTGAATTTGAGATGCCCGATTCACAACCATTCAAAACGACCTTCACATTGTAAGTTCCGGCTTCGGTTATCGTAAGCGTGTTGCTCGTTCCAACTGCCATGCCGTCCTTATACCAATGATTGCCGTTCGCCGCGGTAGAAGTAAGCAGTAGGGTGCCCCCCAGGCATAAACTTCCCGAACCCCCTGCACTTATTGTTGGTGCCGACGGAAGCGCATTAATGGTAAGCGAGCTGGAGGCATCCCCCGCAATCGACGGATCGCTGCTGGTTGTTCTAATGAGATAATTTCCTCCACTTGTACCAGGCGGAATAGTGATGCTTATTGTGCCTGTGGCTGAGGTACTGGCGACTGTTCCAATGGTTACGGGGTGAGCAAAACTTCCAGATGGATCGCTTAGCTGAGCGGCAAATACGTTATCTGCGGCGAAGTTTGCGTTATTGCTGGAATAGCTAGTAGTGGTTTTTGATCCGGCGCAAAGTGCAGCAGTAGTTAAACCGGTCATAATCGATACGGTTGACGATTCCAAGTTCAAATCAAATATTCCGCGACCATATGTTCCAAATCTCACAATGTTTTGCGAGGGAACAAATTCAACACAGAAGTAATTGCATGAAAGTGGGCAACTGCTCCCGAGCAGGGAATACCACTGGTTATCGGCCACGACGTAGACATATGGGCCAGCCTCTGTTGCAGCAAAAACCTTGTCTTCTTCGGCGTTATACGTTAGATCGTATATGGTTGTGGAAGGCAACCCAGTGGAGGCAGCGATAAAGGTTTTTCCACCATCGGCCGACCTATAAAAAGGAGGATTCGAATAACCGCTTCCCCCCAAGCTAACAATGTCCTTATTTTTTTTTGAAACTAGAATACTAGTTGGTGTCAGGCTACCAGGAAACGGCCCGATGAATGATGCCGTTTTTGCAAAGGTGGTGCCTGCATTTGACGAATAGTAAAAGCGGCCGTCTTCAGTTGCAACATAAAGACGATTCGTATCGACGGGACTTACTTTGACCGCCGAAATAAAAGCGCTATTCCCACTGAAATTATATCCCCGTTGCGTATAGACGAACCCATCGTTGGAGGAATTTCTGGAAAGGCGAATTACAAATGATCCCGCCGCGTTGTTCATATTTCCTCCCCCCACCCAAAATGCGTTGTCGGGTGAGCCGGGAATTGGGCAGACGGGCAAGTGCCAACCACCGTTGCCTTTATCCGGTCCCGTGATTTGAAAAGGTATTTGATAGGAAAAAGCGCCCCGCACATTGCTGACATAATACATTAGTCCCCCAGGGTATTGGGTAAGCAAAGCATTTGAGTCTGGAAAAAAGTCCATGCTCGTATAGTCGCCAGAGACAAATTGCGAGAAATCGACCGGTGTTGTACCGATGCCATTGGCAGTTCGTTGAAGCCCCTGATCTTGAGATCCTCCCCAAATAAAGGAACTATTGATTGGATCTGTTGCCACATCATAATATTGGCTCACGTTGAGATTCTGTAAACCAATATTTGTACTGGTCACAAAATTATTGGTGCTCATGTACATCCCACCATCGTTGCTTACAAACTGAATGGGCTGTCCATTGGTTTGTTGAAAATATTTATAAGACATTAGATCGGCGTGAAGCTTGTTCACGTTGCCATAATAATCAACCCAGTTATTGACCTTAGTCCAGGTATTTCCTCCATCAGTGCTATTGTACAACTCCACTTCACCATAGCTTAACCAATTAGGATTGTTGGGATCAGCATTAAATACTGTATAGCCGCCCGCGGAGGTAGGTAGAGAAGATACGAACTGCCAGTTAAGTCCATCCGGTGATTTATACAGATTCTTGTAATCAATAAGTGCATAAAATACCATTCCACTAGTTCCCCTACTTATTCGGAATTCATATGCATGCCAGGGCTGAGTTAAATCCAGTGAAGAAGCAGGCAACCCAACCAGGCTGCCCAGTTTGGTAAATTTCCCCTGGCCATCAACAGTGTATAAGGCTTTATTTGCGTTAAACAAATAGATCACACCCAAACCAGAAGCCTTTGCCAAAGAGCAGTAAGTTGATCCATTTACAAAATCGGAAGGGAGGTTCAGTTTTTTAAAGCTAAGACCTCCATCGTTAGACAAATGAACGGTATTTGGGCCTCCACCCCGTCCGGTTGATTGAAAAATTGTTTGTTGTGCATTGTCTATCTTAATCAACTTGTCGACGGGCCAGGAGCTTGCAACGTCGTAAATGGCCGGACTCCAATTTACACCGTCGTCGTCAGAATAATAAACTTGCATTTCTGGATATCTGAATGCTAAAAAACGTCGGGTGGTGGGTGTCGGCCGATACATTACCAGTTTAAATCCTACGAGCTTATCACGATCATTTTGAGATTGCCAGCCACTGCCATTTACATTACCTTTCCAAAAATCACCACAGGCCGAAATTGCATAAAGGGTGTTGTCAGTATTATCATATTCCATTTCATAAATCCGGCCGGCCTGGTTTCTGCTTCCTCGCTCATACCAGGTGCCGAGCACTTTTCCGTTCGCAAAAATTTCCGCCGAGGTCTTGGAAGTCCTCAACTGGTATCTAAGCTTATCCTGTAATAAAATATTTCGCTTTCTATTTTCCTCCTCGATGTTCTGCCATACCACACCTGGCGCTGCCCGATGTATCAGCGCCATGTATTTCTCCAACATCGTCTCAATGCTATCTCCCTCCTCTGTCATTCCCTCGCCTGGTTCCTGTAGGTCATGTGAAAATCCATGACGTTTTCCGGTAAAGAAAAACAGGATGGTGACAAGAATGAAGGTGATCGAAATTGCTTTCTTCATACACAGGTATAACATAAGCCGTTTCAAAATGCGCGAACGGCCCGCACATTCATAGCATTGTTTTTCCACGCGCCGTCAAATGGTGCGCCTGTATCAAATTTGAAACTCCAAACAGCCCGATAGTCAATTTCGCTGGAACTCCAATAATAAGTATTGACAAAATTGCCGAGACCTGCCGCGGCCAGGTTTTGATACATGAGCGCTAATTCGTCAATGGAAGGCAGAGACCAGTCGTTAAATCCTCCGCCATTATAGTTGGAGCAAAGAGAAGCAGCGTAGCTACCCCCACCTAACGTAGATAAAATTGTTGCGGTGTTTGAACTCCCGGTGCCTACGCTAGTGCCGCTGCTCCCTACAAGCGCAGGCGCGTATGCTTGATAATTACTCGGATCAAACGGTGTCAAATCCCACGGAGCGATCCCCTGGTCCACGTCTGCGCACACTAATCCGTGCTCACCCGTGTTATCGAGGTAGAAGACGGTACCACCGTCAGTTTCATCTCCGATCTTTAGGCTCTTCTTTTCGGCATTGGCCGTAAATACCACTGGCGCATTTCCAATCAAACTTCCGTCCGCCTTTACGCTCTTTGCCGCCAATTCCTGTGGCCCGGAACCCCCAACCGTCCACTGAGTCTGCGCGCGCCCGTTTGCATCCGTCAACATACTTGTCGGACTAACCGAACCGCCTCCGCCCGAAGCCGTGAAATACACAGGAACATTTGATTGCGGAGAGCCATTATTGTCAACTACTCTAACAACAATTGGAGCAGGAAGGGTCTCTCCCCCGTTTCCACTTTGATTGTCACCTGAAACTTTGTCAATCCTCCAGGGGGTTTGAAAAGAAAGAGTATCTGAGTTCCATTCTTTACTAAAATCAAAAACTGACTTACCAAATATTTGGGCTTTAGCTCCCAGTACTGCGTTCAGCCACACTCCCGCATAAAAATCCCAGTCAAGGTTTGGTGAATTTACATGTCCTATAACTAATTCTTTTATCCCAGCAGATGCATAAGGTCCAACAATTCCATCTATGGTAATTGTAACCACGGGGATCAAAGACAAGTTAGCCGTCACATTTGCGGAGCCAGACTTATCACCCGTGGTTATGGAAAATGACGAATTGGGATTGTAAATCGTATTCCAATGCGCGTTTTTATAAGCTATCCCAAGATCAACGTTGTTGTTAGTGTTTATGAAAATATCGCGGCTTACCGATGCGGAAGCCTGCAATGAAAACCTACAAACAAAATTGAGATCCATCTTCACCACAATCGGTATTTCCGCAGGTACTCCAAGAATTACAACCGGCACCCAGTAGGTAGTTGTTTTCGATATCGCCTTTAAGGACGATGTATGATCTGCAACTACGGTTGATTGTGCAGCGGAGATATTAAGGTTAAACTGACCCGACAGAGATGCATTTTTACAGGACATCGCAAATGTATCAAGTGTCGAGCCTTTGAAGTTGAATCCGAAGTTCCAATTCGCATCGAATGAAATCGAACCCGAAGTCAGCGTTAAATTTAAAGGACCATCCTGATACAAGACGATGTTACTTAAATCGAGCTGATAGCCATTTTGAGTTTTCGAAAGGCTATCGCTGTTCATGTTAAACGCGAAACCCTTGTTCTTGAATACATCCTCCAAGGTTCCCTGGGTTGTTTCAAACGTAACCTTATTTCCCTGGGTAGCCATGCCAGTTATTTTCCTAATATAGCCTCCGTTTGTCGCACCAATGATGATATCATTTATTTCAAAGTCAGCGCTCGAACCGCTATAAGTAAACTCATACTGTCCCTGCTTAATCAAATTACTGTCGTATGTGAGAATAAGTTTTGAGCTGTCAATTACGTGGACATTCTTATTTACGCTGCTGTCAGTATTAACTGGAGGCGGCGGATTGACGGGACCGGCTTGATCAGTTTGCGAATTTTTTTTGCAAGCAAGAACAAACAACGACGCCAGAAGAAAAAAAATAAAATTTCTCATAAGCTTCTTTTCGATGTAGGCGTTTAGTATTACTGAAACAAATTGCTAGTTCAGGGTGATACAATTGCAATTCTATTTATGATGTAGCAGTGCTACATCTCTTCTTAGGCAAGACTTTGGATCAATTAAGCTCCGCAATCCAACATTGTCAGCAAAGCTGCACCGAGCGTCACAATGGATTTAACCTTAATCCACGGGAAACCGCGAGGGTTACGTGAATCAAAAGATTATCCCTACTGTTAAAGCACTCCTAATGCCCAAGAATGGTCCGGTTATTTGCCCATTTACACCTTTATCATCGACGATTAAATTTGAGATATAACTTTTGTCATTTATGAAAAACAAATCGGATAGATCAGCCTTTACTTCGCCCTTTTGCTGAGCCGTCAATCCTGAAAGATCTTTATGACTGATCACAGATCCACCAAATTCGCATAGTTGAAACCCCAGAGTGTACTCAACGGTTATCAGTTTCTTAATAATCCATTGGCGGCCTGCTATTATCCCACCTCCCCATGCATGGAAATTTGATACCAGCGGGACTTTGTATTCGACGTCTGATTCAGTTATATAATTGAAGTCTGTATTATCGGCGTCAAACATCGCGTATCTTCCGAATGCACCAAACCACAATCCCTGCATGCCTGGCTTTTTCCCAGTATAGAATTTAAAATCAAGTGTGAAGGTGTTATTGCTGGTTTTAAAATTGTAATAAGCGTAATCAATCGGAGCACCTTTCTTTGTCAAAAACCGCCCAAATGGATTTTCCATTAAATAATTGTACGGTTGATAGCGATAGCCAAGTTGAACTGAAATCTTTCGACCGATTAATCTTTCAAAAGAAACCGAATAGTTATTGATGAACAATGAATACACATTTATCTTAATTCCGTTGTGTTTAACTGATATTGAATCGTGCTGGTGCAGAGATCTTTTTTTTGCTGAACTGAAATTATCTGCAGCCGATGTTGAATCTGTCAGGTCCTGACCGATGCAGCAATTAACAATGAAGAGAAAAATCAAGAGCAAATAATTACGATTAAACATCATTTATGAAGATTTAGAATTATTTCTTGGGTTACTGATCTACTTTTCTGCACTAATAACTTCAATTGAAAAGAATTTGACGTAAGCTCTAAAATTTCAGCACCTATCTGCTTTTTTTCGTAAATACAATTTCCGGCGAGATTGATATTGTGATTATTGTTGTAAATAACGAAAGTACCATTACAACTGTAGGGATTACCAGGGTCGTCCTTGTCTTCAGCTTGTATAAAATATGTGTTATCAATATTAAAAGTGAACTTGATGTTTGTGAAAGTTTTAGGGACAATTTTTACTCTTTTGCCGCCAACTAGAACTGCAGCAAGTTGGGACGTGAGATACCAGTCTCCAATGAGTTCGGACGGCACTGGCTTTTTCTCGGTCAAATGCAGGATACCATAATTACTAAAGTCAGCCTTTCCAACGAAAGCTTCCAGCGGTACACATCGCGGGCCCCTTCCCCTTCTATTTTCGTACACATCACAACCGGGGCCGCGGTCGGGAAACCGTTTCCTAGCCCCATTCGACTGATATATATACATTACTTTTTGGGTTGTAGGAATGACAGCTTGCTCTATCGCTATTCCCACGTGACCGATGTATCCCTCGCTCCTGAAATAAATAATGTCTCCTCCGGTGACTTTAGGCAAAAAACTTTGAGGTCTCTCCTCATACTCATATCCAAAATCTTTTAAATCAGGGGAGTTAAGCAATAAAGTGTTTAAATTATATTCTTTTGACAAACCGTCTGCGCTAAAATCATACGGACTTATTTTTAAACCTCCACCCTGGAGCATTAATGAGACCATTCCAGAGCAATCGAGACCATAAAGCCAGAGGTCGCATTCACCTGCCTGATGTCTATCATTGAGGTCCCTGGATCCATACACATAGGCGTAACCGAATTGACCGGGTCGGTTGCCGGTTCCGGTTGTCGGGTTTAAGTCAGGTCCCATTGTGAATGGATGTACCAATGTATCGGTCAACTTAAAACCGGCCGAGAAAATTCCGGACACAAATTGGAATTTTTTGTCAATGGCGGTTACCCTTCGTGTGCTGGAAATTCTTTGTCCCCACGTCAAGAGGGAATTGGGATTTGTTCGTTGGAGAAATTGCTCCACAGTTTCACCATTATCAAGAAGAATTTCGGACGGAAGAAATGACTTTGCCGGAAGAGACGCCATTATTGAATCCTGTTCAGGAGTCAATCCTTCAACGGGAACGTTTTCTTGTTCGAACGGGTAAACTGGATCGGGCTTTCTGCATGCCAGGATGAAGGCTAAGCCTAGAGCCAAACAACAATATCTCATAAGCGTTGGTTGAAGGCGAGTGAGTATCTTTCCTTTAGGGAAGGTAGCTGCACATTGCGGCTGGCTCTATAGCAATTTCTTGCCATTTTTTTGGATTTTGCTTATTTTGGATGACGGTTCCTACAACACCCTTTATCCCAACGTGTTCATTTGTACCAAGTCATTCAAAAGTTAAATGGCAAAGAACAAAACTTCATGGTTAAGTTATATGGGTGCTCTTCAGAAGCAATCCTTCACACCGGAACAGCTGAACACTGAGGGTTTGGAAAAAATATTGAATATTAATCAAGTCACTAATGCTGTCTTTAATCACAGTATCCCTTGGATATATCTACTTGACTATACCTCGGGAAAATATCTGCTAGTTTCAAATTCAATGAAGATGATGCTTGGTTATGATCCCAACTATTTCATGAGCGCGGGCCTGAGCCTGACATTTGAAAATTATCACTCAAAACATATGGATTTGTTCAATGAAGAGATTTTTCCCGATCGCCTTGAAATTCTTAAAAAGATTCCTTACCAAGAACATCCAAACTATATTTTTAGCTATAATTTCCAATTTAAAACCCGAAGAGGGGAGTACATTAATTTATTGCAGCGCAATTGTTTCGTAAAATCGGATGAAAATGGAAATCCCTTACTGAGTTTTGGAGTGATCACGAACGTCAATCATTACAAATCCGAAAATCCTGTTATACAGGTTGTCGAAAAAATTGATAATACCGAGTTTTTAGGCGGAACAAAGACTATTTCGACAAAAGCCTACTATATGAACAAAGAGGACCATTTGTTCACGAAAAGAGAAAAAGAACTGTTGTGTTGGATAGCAGCCGGATTTACCAGCAAAGAAATTGCAGATAAACTTTTTATCAGCGAATACACCGTGATCAATCACCGACGGAATATGATGAGTAAAGCCAACGCTCGCAATGTAACTGAACTTATATGCTGCGCAATCAAAAACCAGATTTTATAGGACGTCGCGAGCAAAGTCAGCAAGTTGCTGACAAAATTGTTCCGGTTCGTCTAAGTGAACCCAATGGCCGGCGCCTTCTAGTTTTATTATCGCATCTCTCCAAAGAGGAAGATTGGCGCGATCCAAATAATGTGGATCTATGGCAGGGTCAGCTTTTCCGAAAATAACAAGCAAGGGAATTTTCTTTTTCTTGACGAGCTCTATCTGGTCGTTGAAATTTCCATCCGCCAGAGTCTGGCCAACTTTGGAACGAAACCCATCTTTTACCGATTTGAAATTTTTTAAGAAAAGTTCTGCTTTCTTTTCATCATGATAATTGTAGGCGAGTTGGTTTAAGGCAAGTAAATCCTCCTTCGGGGGATCATCGATAAAACCGACTCCAATCTTCGTATCCGGGATCATTATCTTATCTGCTGAATACTCGTTGTTGATTATACAGGGCCCTGCCAGGACTATTCCATTTGGAAACAGATCAAAGGCCATCGATTCAGATATTATATTAGTACCCAATGAAACTCCAACAAGCATGTAAGGTTTGTTACTTGCTAGTTTCACAACTGCATTAGCCATTATCCTTGCTATACCTGGCAGCGAATAATCATCTGAGTTGTCCGAAAAGCCATGCGCCGGTAAGTCGAAGGCCACAAGTCTGTATTCACTAAGCAATCGACTATTGAATTGATACTCCCAGGTCTCGTGACTTGATGAATTGCCATGAAGGAAAAAAATCGTTTGATTTGCAGTTTGGTTCTTCTCTGCGTAATATAACTTAGTGCCGCTAATATCTATGAACGTTTCTTTAATTAGCTCAGTCATTTCCTTAAAAGTAAGGAATTGCGAACACTTTAATTAAAGTGGAGTCCGATTGCATTTCCTGGAAATCTTCATGAGGACACCATCACCGAAAACGTCCCAAATAAAATCCCCGGTAATGCGAACCGGCTCTTTTCCTGCGCAGGACTCAATACTGATCGTCTCGTTCGCCTATCATCTGCAGTCCCGGGCTGGACGAATAAAGCCGGGCGACAGAATATAACATCAACTGAATTAACTTTACTCAGCTTCGGTTCAGCTGACGAATCACGGCATATCAGCACAACAGAAAGTCGGTTAGACCCACAAGCGAGTTGCTATTTGATGACTCATCAAATCAAACATCACCAAAACAAATTACCATATGAGAAATCCTAGTATCTGTCTTGCGCTCATCTTTTTTATCGGCGCCGCTTCAGCACAAACTGTAAAATCTTGCAAGCCTTGCGAGGAGTTAAAGAAGCTTCAGCTGCCGGACGTTACAATCCTGGTTGCTGAACATAAAGCCTCGGATACGATCAAAAACCCAAGTGAGCCATGGATTCCTACTGTCATTATAAAGAAACCTTTCTGTCGTCTGCTGGGCAGGATAAGCAAGGAAATAAATTTTGAGCTCTTATTGCCAGATGAAGGTAACAGCCGTTTCCTGATGTCAGGAGGTGGTGGTTTTGTGGGTAGCATTCAAAACGGCTTGCGCGACAAGGTGAACGATGGCTTTGCGACCGCGGGCACTGACGCAGGCCACCAGGGAGGTACCGATGCGAAATGGGCTTACAACAACATGGAACGTCAGTTGAATTTCGGAAGGCTTGCCATACACCGGACAGCGGTGGTTTCGAAAGTGATCATGCAAAGTTATTATTGTGCTGCACCGGCCAAATCATACTTTGTCGGTTGTTCGCGTGGCGGTGGACAGGCAATGGTTGAGGCTCAATTTTACCCGGATGATTTCGATGGAATCGTAGCTGGGGCCCCAGCATTCGCCTGGCCTGCTACTGCAGCAAAAGGTGCCCAGGAAAGTAAGTACAATTATCCAAACCCAAATGACGTAAAGCCAGTAGTTACTAATGATAACCTCAAACTTTTGCAGAACGAGGTGATTAAGCAATGCGACCAGCTCGACGGTTCTGCGGACAGTGTTATTGCCGACCCGCGCAAATGCAAGTTCGATTTTTCAAAATTGCCATTATGCCCAGATGGACAATCAGGAAAGGAATGCTTTACGAAACAGCAAGTCTCTGCAATTAAGTCGGTTTACGATCCTCTAATTATAGATGGAAAAGAAATTTACCCGGGCTTTCCATTTGGACAAGAAGCAGAAGCCGGTTCATGGGATCTGTGGATTACTGGAACGAGTTCGTACTTTCCAAATGCTCCCAGCTTACATTATATGTTTGCTACCAATATTTTTAAATATCTTGTTTTTAATGATCCTAATTGGGATTACCTAAAATATGACTTCAAAAATTTTGACGCACAGACTGTGTATGCTTCATCTTATTTGGACGCCACTCGTACAGATTACAGTGATTTCAAAAAACGTAATGGGAAGATTATCTTCTACCATGGTTGGAATGATCCGGCGCTTTCCGCATATTCAACGATTGAACATTATGAAGGAATATTGAAAGGCGACAAAGATGCGCCATCATTTGCAAGACTGTTTCTCCTTCCGGGAGTTTTGCATTGCGGAGGGGGCATAGGTTGTGATAATGTGGACTGGGTTAGTCTGATTATTGACTGGGTAGAAAATTCCAAAGCGCCCGACGAGGTAATTGCTTCAAAAACAGTCCAGGGAAAAACAATCACCAAGAAGATTTTTGCCTATCCGAAGCAGTAATGGCAGAATCCCGTTAAGTTGGGGAGCAATATACTTATAGTGGCAGATAACGACTGAACAATAGGGCTGCCAATGCCTCACTTGGCGCCAATTCTTTAATGTCACAGGCAATTTGTGGAATTTCGCTCATACTACTCTCTCACCAGGAACATATCAACAGATGCACAGACTTTGGTACATCGGCTTTACTTTTATTGTACCTCTTTCTTGTAACAAAACAAGATTGATCAATCACGTAGAAAAATCAAGTTTTTTCGCAAATCGTTTATTAACCTTAAAAGAACAATAGCTTTGAAGAATACATCAATTCAAAGGATATATCCTATGACCACTACGTCGGAATTGGCGAAGAATCCCTTTATGATAGTGCTTGATGAACTTAACTTCCCCATTGGAATAATATTCCTTTTTGATATTGTAATCGGGATTTGCCTCATTCTGCACTTTGAAATTGTACACCAGCCTGTGAATTTTATAACCATTAAAATTTACAGGTATGCAGCGGGGGTACCGGTCCCCCAATCTCGAACTACACCATTTCTACACCAGAACTAAGCACATTTTTTGCAGAGTTCTGCACACCGCGAAAAATAAAAGGCCTGCTAATAAAGTATTTGCAGGCCATTGCATCTTTTTGCATTCTATTTCAGAGGTCCCGACCAGATTATCTCCGATGATCTGGATTAGAAGCCTAAAGGCAAAATGAAGAAACGCATCCTGCGGATGCTATTTTTTGTTTCAGTCCGCGCATTAAGCGAGCTTATGCGCGTCCTTTCAACAAAAAAACCGCCTTCAGCGGTTTCTTCATTTATTGAGGTCCCGACCAGATTCGAACTGGTGTAGGAGCTTTTGCAGAGCTCAGCCTAGCCACTCGGCCACAGGACCTTTTAATTTAATCAACAATCATATTTCTCAGCCTCTCCCGATTGTCAGTGCCGGCGCACGACCTTGCAAATTTTTGGGTTCAGATTTAACTCCCGAACTTTATCGGATTAGATTTCTGAAGGCGGCCAAAGATAAGTGTTTTTGGCTGTTATTTTTAACGCAAAACCTATGGCTCGTATTGCTGAATCGGAGCTGATTATTAATGATCGCGGAGGTATCTATCACCTCAACCTACTTCCCGAGGAGCTAGCGCACAACGTTATCGTCGTGGGCGATCCTGATCGGGTAAAAATGGTCAGCAAATATTTTGACCATATCGAAGTAAATACGCGCCACAGGGAGTTTGTCACACACACCGGCAGAATAGGGAAAAAAAGAATTTCTGTTATATCAACCGGCATTGGCACCGACAACATTGATATTGTCCTAAACGAGATCGATGCACTTGTAAACATTGATCTGGACAGCCGCGAGATAAAACCGAAACTCAGCTTCGTCAACATCATCCGTATTGGCACCTCTGGTTCTTTGCAGGCTGATATTCCTGTCGATGGTCATGTAGCAGGTACGCATGGCCTTGGCATCGATAATTTGTTGAATTTTTACCGGCTCGATCAAAACGATGAAGAAAAGCACCTGTTGCATTCATTCGTTACCCACACGCAATTGCATGGTCAAATGGTCGAGCCGTACGTCGCCAGTGCGAGCGCGGCACTGATGAAACATTTTGTAAAAGATTTTTATCATGGAATCACTGTCACGTGCCCCGGTTTTTATGGACCACAGGGAAGAGTCTTAAGACTAGGCATTCGAAATCCCAGTCTTATCAATAACCTGACAAGCTTTCGGTTTGGCCAGCATCGGATCGCTAATTTTGAAATGGAAACATCGGCTATTTACAGCCTTGGGAAATTACTGGGGCATCATTGTCTTTCATTGAATGCCGTTGTTGCTAATCGAATTAAGCAGGAATTTTCCCAGGATCACTTTGCGGCAGTCGATAATCTCATAAAGAAAGTTTTGAAAATTATCAGCGATGATTTAGGCTAGTAGTTAGTGGTGAGTGGGTTTTTTTAGCCAGTGGGAAGTGGTAAATGGCGAGTAGGAACGGGGAATTAAACTTTATAATCCATGCTAAACCTAATACGTGAAAAACCTGATGTTTATTAAATTGAGCTGGTGTCTAAGTATTAAATCAGCGTATTTAAACGTTAAAGATCATGTTAAACCCATCTCACAAAAAGCTCGATGTTTCTCAAATTGCCTTAAATCTTTTGAAAACTGTATACCATCTCACAAAAGCCTTTCCCAAAGAAGAGCAATTTTTGCTTATATCACAGCTACGAAGAGCCTCTATTTCCGTTTGTGGTAATATTGCAGAAGGAGCTGCACGGAGCTCGCGCCAAGAGAAGCTTCGGTTTTATGAAATTTCCAGAAGCTCTGTTGTTGAAATAGATACGCAGGAAATTTCATTGATCCTTGATTATTTTGCAAAAGATCAAATTCAGGAATTAGGACAATATCTTGAATCTGTATTTCGTATATTGAGTAAAATGATTTCAAACTTGAAACCCCACTAGCCATTAACCACTTGCCACTAGCCACTTACTACTTACTATGATCATACATTTTACAAAATACCAGGGTACAGGAAATGATTTTGTGATCCTTGACAACAGGAAAAACCAGTATCCCGCGCTGACTGCTTCACATATACGCCATATCTGCGACAGGCGTTTTGGAATTGGAGGTGATGGATTAATGCTCCTCAACGAAAAAAACGGTTTCGACTTTGAGATGAAATATTACAATGCTGATGGCCGTGAAGGTAGTATGTGTGGTAACGGTGGTCGCTGCCTTATCAAATTTGCTTACGAGCTCGGCATTCATAGAAATGAGTATCATTTCACCGCCGCGGATGGCTTGCACGAAGCAGAGATAGATACGGACGGAACTGTTTCATTAAAAATGCAGGATGTCCACCAGGTCTCAAAATTTCACGGTGACTATCTTCTCAATACAGGCTCACCACATTATGTAAAAATGGTAAGTGATGTCATGAATACTGATGTATTTAAAAAAGGTCGTGACATACGCTATAGCAAGGATTTCGAAAAAGAAGGCATCAATGTCAATTTTGTTGAGCAACTGCCTGACGAGGACAAAATACTCGTGAGAACCTATGAAAGAGGTGTGGAAGATGAAACGTTTTCATGCGGAACCGGAGTGACGGCGGCAGCCATCGTTTGCTATCACAATGAAAACGGTTTTAATGATGTGCAGGTAAAAACTTTAGGAGGCACGCTTACCGTTGAATTCGATCGGATAAACGATACACGTTACAACAATATCTGGCTTTGCGGACCGGCAGATAAAGTTTTTGAAGGCACTATTGAGCTTTGAAGTGTCGAATGCTTATGCACAAAGAAGAAATCATCCAGGCAAGCAAGCAAATTTTCAGCGAGTTTAGTGATACCTGTTTACAAATTCCCGACAAAAAATTTTTCTACCAGCCCGGAGACAAATGGTCGATCGCGCAAAATGTCGATCACCTCACAAGAGCTGTAAAAACTACGAAGCTTGCTTATTCACTTCCAAAGATCTTTGTAAGGACGCTGTTTGGAAAAGCCAATCGTCCATCACGATCCTTTGAAGAACTTGTAGCCAAATACAAATTAAAACTGGCCCAGGGTGGAAAAGCTTCGGGACGTTATCTCCCAAAAACTCAATTCACCAAACAACTAGCTCTCGTGCAAAAATGGCAAAAGGAAAATGAAAACTATCTTGAAGCAATCGAACTAAAATGGAAAGATGAGCAGCTCGATCGTTACATTGCGCCTCATCCCCTGCTTGGAAAGTTGACCTTGCGTGAACTTTGCTATTTTACCATTTATCATACCGAGCATCATTTAAATATTATAAAGACCAGGCTTACCGAACAAATTAATTAATGGAAAATCAAATTTCTTCTCCCGGCAGTTTTAATCTTCGTGTATATGGGGTTTTGATCAATAAACAAAAACAGGTACTTGTGAGTGATGAATACATTCGCGGAAGTTATTACACAAAATTCCCCGGAGGTGGGTTAGAACTCGGTGAAGGCACAAGAGATTGTCTGAAGAGAGAGTTCAAAGAGGAAATGGATCTTGACGTGGAAATTGGCGAACACCTCTACACAACTGATTTTTACCAGGTGTCAGCTTTTAACCCGGCGCACCAGATCATTTCGATCTATTACCTGGTAAACGCGCTGGAGAAGATTACGGTTCCCCTGCGAACAAAAGAATTTGATTTTGATGAGCAGCAAATGGAAGTGTATAACCGAACAAAGATGACAGAGACCTTTCGCTTCATTGACTGGAATATTTTTTCTGAAGAAAAAGTTACGCTGCCAATTGATAAGATCGTTGCTTCGCTTGTTAAGGAAAGGTTCTAAAAGAAAATTCCAAATCTCAAAAACCAAGAACCAAATAAAATTCAATTAGAAAAATAAAATGGCCCGCTGAGCTTTGTAATTTATTTGAAATTTGGAATTTGCTTTTTGTGATTTCTGTCCGCGGTTTCACCCCGCAGTAGGAATATTCATAAATGCATCCTGGTCCTGTCCCATCGCGGATCTCTTCATTTTTTTAGCGAGGTCGTGCCCCAAATATTTTTCAATGCGATGTTCTGCAAGATAAATTACGGGAGTCAGAATGATTGCCATCGACGCCTTGTAGATATAGTTTACCACGCCGATTGCCAGTATTTGTTGCCACGTAAACGTTCCTGAAAATGCAATGAACAAAACAATATAGCTGTCCACTATTTGAGATACTAACGTTGAACCCGTTGCCCTTAGCCAAATTTTTTTGTCACCTGTAACTTTCTTTATCCTGTGAAATATGTACACGTCGACCAGCTGGCTAACTAAAAAAGCGATAAGGCTGCCTACAATGATCCTCATGCCCTGTCCAAAAATTCCACTAAAAGCATTTTGCATGTTTGGGATATTGCTTTTTTCAACCTGGCTTGTAACCCAGAAATCGGCCGGGGGGACACTAATGGCCGCATAGAACATCAAAAAAGCATATGAGATCAATATGATCGCTGTAAACGAAATTCTTCGAACCGCTTTTGGTCCATAGTATTCGTTGACAAGGTCAGTCATTACAAATTCCAGGGGCCAGAGAAGAACGCCACAAGTCAGGCTGATGGAAAGACCGCTTTGGCCAAAGAGCGTAAAGTTTGACGGGTGAAATCCGAACAATTTCTCAACTGAAAAGATCTTTGTTCCGATTGATTCGGCGATCAACGCGTTGCAGCAAAAAAAAGCCGTCATTCCTAAAAACAGCTTTGTGGGTTTATCTTTCAGAATATTTTGTATCATGAATGACTGTTGATGTAAAGAATATAAAACGCATCGATCACTAAAAATAAAACATTGGCCACAATAAGCCATGAAGGAATAACAAGCAGAGACTTCCTGGAAAAGATCCCAAAAACGAGATACGAAAAATTTGCTAATGGATTTAAAATAAATCCCATCACATAACCGATGACCAGGATGGTAGAAGTGAGTTGCTCATCACCGATCCATTTGGTGAGCTGCAGTGAAAAGGCAAGCAGAAAAAAAAGGTTACAGATAAAGGCTATTCTCGATAGTTTTAAGAGCCAGGTCATGTATTTTACTTATATGGTAGTCCAAGGTTGAATTTAAAAGTCAAAAGTAAAAATTCAAAAATACAATGCTTGTTATAGTCTTTTTGACTTTTGGATTTTGAATTTTGGCTTTTTTGCTCGTCCCCGGCAAAATAGCATTATTTTGCTCCCTAATTTATTCAACTATTTTATGAATAGCGGATTGTTTAAAAAAGTTCTGCCTCATTTAGTTGCGATCATCGTCTTCTTAGCTATTTCGGTGTTTTTCTGCAAACCCATTCTTGATGGCAATGTATTGAAACAAAGTGACATAACAGGTTGGAAATCG
>DASYSW010000371.1:0-12637 GCA_036002905.1 Chitinophagaceae bacterium | reverse complement strand
ATATTTTATACTTGCCTTCGGTTATATTCCCTACCTGGTCGGGCTGTCTTATTATAATAAGCTAATAAAAAAACGCGATCAGGAATGGTTAAGCCAGAACCAGGAGAGGAATGGCAGTGAGATGTATTTGTTGTATTCTGCCGGGCAAAACAAATAATTGAAGATTTTCGAACACATCATTAAGCGATTTACCGGAAAAGTTTTCAAAAACTGAATTAAGATTTGAAATCGGGTAACTCTATGAAAGTCTTGCTTGTTGATAACAGCCTCGATAGCACAGGGGCAAGTAAGGCTCTTGTCAAGACAATTTCTGAGGTTCGCTCCCCCGACATTGGATTTGTTTTCCTTTTCCCAAAAAACTCTAAATGCGTTGAAGCAACAGAAAAAAAAGGATTCAAAACCTATACATTGAAATTAAGGGAATTAAGCAAGCGGGTTTCTAATGTTGTTCTCTATTTCCCAACTCTTTTTGTTAATACGTTTAAGGCATCCCGGATCATAAAGAATGAAAAAATAACAATAGTGCATGCGAATGACATTTATAACATGTTGGGAGTATCACTGAAATTGTTTTCGCGTGTCAAGCTTATTACACATATTCGGCGAATGCCCGAATCATTTCCATCAATATTTTACAAAACGTGGAGCAGGCTGCATTTGAAATATGCTGATCATATCATTGCTGTATCCGCAGCAAATAAAAATGCATTGCCGGCCAATAACAAAACAACGGTTATTTATGATCCGCTACCTGACGAGGAGGAACTTCCTGTGTACGTTCCGAGGCCGAAACTGGAAAACAGTGTGAATATTTTGTATTTAGCCAACTACACAGAAGGCAAAGGACATAGATATGCTTTAGAGATTTTACAGAAAGCGTTGAGAGAAAACAAAGCATGGAATTTTTCACTGAATTTCTATGGAGGAGAATTTGGAATGAAAAAAAATTCGGATTATAAACGATCACTGGTAAAACTGTCACAGGAAAATGGGCTTAGTTCAATTGTTGTTTTTAAAGACAAGACAACACGCGTAGAAGAAACAATGAAGCAATATGATCTCGTTATGAATTTGTCCGATTCTGAGTCTTTCTCGCGGGTAACTCTTGAAGCTTTGTTTTATGGAATCCCTGTCATCGCGACAGATGTGGGCGGGACACGGGAAATGGTGATAAATGAGGAAACCGGGATCCTGGTTCCACCAAAAGTTATTCCGGCCATGTATGAAGGATTTATGAAATTAATATCCGATGATCATTTACGGGTACAACTTTCTCAAAACGCGTATAAATATGTCCGGTACCAGTTTGGGAAGAGAAACACGGTAGATAAATTGGTTGATGTTTACAGGCGCGTTATTCAACAACAAACGACACAGGGGGAACGCGAAGGTCAGGCCTCTTAATATATAAGAATGATGAAAAAGGAGAGCAAAGTTTTTTTCACAAATTTAGACGGACTGCGTTTTTTTTGTTTTCTTTCTGTTTTTTTATTTCATTCGTTTGCGACCGACTATCAAAATATCAAGGCGAGCGGTTCGTATCATTTTATAAAGGGATTTCTTGTTGCCAATGGAAATTTGGGGGTGAACTTTTTCTTTGTCTTAAGTGGCTTTTTAATTACTTATTTACTCTTTTCCGAGAAAGAAAAATATAGGAAAATATCCGTCGGCAATTTTTATATCAGAAGAATTTTGAGGATCTGGCCTCTTTTTTACTTCTGCGTTTTTTTTGGGTTTGTCATTTTCCCGATTTTAAAAAGAGCGTTGGGACAAGTTCCTTCTGAAACGGCTCATCCATTATCCTACCTTTTCTTTTTAAATAACATTGATTTCATTAAAACAGGCTTGCCCGATTCGTCAGAACTCGGCGTGCTGTGGTCGGTAGCGATCGAAGAACAATTCTATTTAGTCTGGCCCATATTGATCGCCTTGATCCCGAGGACCAGGATAAGATTCGTGTTCTTATTCATTATTCTAAGCACATTTTGTTTCAGGTTTTACTATCATAATAATCCGCTAATTCTTGAATTCCATACTTTCTCGTGCATCTCAGACATGGCTGTAGGTGGATACTTTGCTTACCTGTGTATGTACAATAATAAATTCATGGAGAAACTAAAGGTCTTGAAAAAAGTATGGCTAGCCTTGCTATATGTATTCATTGTGATCATCTTTCTTTTTAGAAAACAACTTTTTGGGGCCAATAGCTTTTTGCTGGCAGCCGACAGGCTGCTCATCTCCCTGCTCTTTGCACTGGTGATCGTGGAGCAGAATTACGCAGAAAAATCGTTTTTTAAGATGTCAAACTACAAATTGATTTCCAGGTGGGGAGTTTATACCTACGGGCTTTATTGTTTGCACATGATCGGGATCTTAATTGTAAATAACAGCCTGGCATTGGCGGGCTTAAACAAAAATATTTACGAGGTGGTCATCCTTGGCAGCGCCCTCTGCCTGTTGATTACACTATTGCTTGCGTATGGCAGTTATCACCTCTTTGAGAAACATTTCTTGAAAATGAAAGAAAAATTTCAATTGATAGCAACAACAAATACATTTCTGATGCGGACAAAGCCAGTCGGTTTCGTCCGGCGCGGCAACCCCTTAAGAAAATTCAAAAAAAATTCCCCTGTGGATTAAATAAACCAGGCCATATGACATGGCCATAACTTTCAACTGCAACAATTCCCCCCTGAAAAAATTCTGCTATTGCCAACAAAAGCTAACAAGAAAATACTGGTGCTATGTCCCAGTCCCAAAGGCACGGTAGCAACCCAGCGGATGAAGTACGAACAATATTTTGTCTTTCTCGAACGGGAGGGCTACCGGTTTACCATTTCTTCATTTCAATCTCAAAGGTTTTTCAAAATTATCTACAGGAAGGGATACTTTGTTGAAAAGGCATTTTGGGTCATAGTAGGTTATCTTAAACGTTGTTTTGATCTCATCAGGGCTCCTTTTTATGATTGCATTTTTGTGAATTTGTGGGCGACACCTCTGGGACTACCGATCTATGAAAATGTGCTCTTCTTGTTTAATCGAAAGGTCATCTATGACCTGGATGATATGGTTTTTCTAAACGAGGCCGGAGACGGATCAAGAACATTTATCGAGAAGATCAAGGGAAAGAAGAAACCTATTGTGTTAATGAAAAAAGCAAGCTACGTCATAGTTTGTACTCCTAAACTCGAAGAGATCGCTTTGGGTTTGAATAAATACAAGAAAGTCATTGATATTTCGTCCACGTTCAACACGGAAAGATTTGTTCCTGTAAAAAATTATGCGCAACACGAAGTAACCACGATTGGATGGACCGGGACACACAGTACGCTCCCATTTCTGGAAACCCTGCAACCCGTGCTGGCTCGACTGAGCAAACGAGCGCGGATTAAATTGTTGGTGATCGCCAACAAAGAGTATCACATGAAAGACGTGGACACAGAATACGTACGCTGGAGTGAGGAAACAGAAGTTGAGGACCTGCATCGTATCGAAATTGGTCTTTATCCTATTCCGGCGAATGAATGGTCGCTTGGCAAAAGCAGTCTGAAAGCGCTAACCTACATGGCAATAGCAATTCCTTTCGTGGCGACTGCATATGGCACTAACTTCAGAATTATGGAAAATGGAGTGCAAGGTCTCCTGGCTCTTACGGACGAAGAATGGCTCCAAAGCCTGACGACTCTTGTGAGCGATGTAAACCTGAGACGACAAATGGGAATGGCAGGAAGAAGAAGGGTCGAGGAATTGTTTTCGGTGAAGGCGAATCTTCCAAAATACTACCAGGTTTTTGGTAACGTGCTGGCAAGTTGAGTGTGGGTTTTACAGATTGAGAAAGCCCAGGAGTTTTTTGTTGGGGGGATTATTTTTGTAGTGTATCAGGACCAGCGCCAAACCATAAAAGGGCATGCACGGAATTTTATAGCGGGAGAGCGTTCCAAAATTGTATGACGAAATGCCAACTGCAAAAGCAAAAATGAGCGAGAATATTAAACAAAATTGAATCGTCGGATCGCGGCCGATCGATCTCCAAACCTTCAAAGGGCCTATCTTGAACAAAATCTTTAAAGTCAAAAACAGGAACAGCAAAGCCTCAACGGCGGAGAGCGCGACGATGATCTTTTTTGCTTCCCATATATACGGACGGAACAAGGTAACATTTACCGCCAATGGGAATTGTGAAAGCATGCCCCCCATCGTAGGTGAAAAGTCTCCTAAATTATAAGAAGAAGCGTCTTCATCCCGCGTAGATACATATGAGATCCAGCCTCTCGTTACATTTGCAGTATTGACAACCTTTTCGAGCGAATATTTCCCAAGCTCTTTACGGAATCGTTGCATAAAGAAGAGAAAACCTGCCATTAATACCCCGGCGACCATAACTTTTACAAAAAATCGCCCGGCCGTATTTCTAATTCTTTGGGTGTAATTAAACAATATCCATATAAGTAATGCCGGGACAAAACCGAGAAGGATATACAATTTTATCTTAGCAATTAAAATAAAACTGAGGACTGATAAGACAATGTTAGAAAAACTGAAATCTTTCTGCACCAGGAATCGAAACGTTCCGTACGTGAGCCAACCTAATCCAAAAATGCAAATAGTATCCTTAAAAATTCCGGAACCCCAGACAAATACACTGGGTATAAATAAAATAGCGATTGCAATTGGCCTGGTAAGATGAGGATATATAGAAGCAAAGGTGCGGAACAACGCCCAAAGGCCAGTAAAAGAAATAAAGGCAAATAGTATGGACGTGGGTAAATAAGTATTAAAAGTTAAAACACCCAGGAAAGCGGCAATAGAACAAACAGTATATGATGAAGGATCGGAATACCATGGTATTTGAGAAGTATAGGCATAATAATTATTATCGAAGGCCGAAGGAACATGAAAAAGCAGGTTGACCCACTTGATAAAAGACTCATCCAAAGCACTGTTGATCACCACTGCCTGGTTAAAATAATTAAAGGTATCTCCACCCCTATAGTAGTAAGCATAAATAAGTCCGATAAAAATGGCGCCAAAAATTTTTACGGTAAGAGCAGGAATGAAATATTTTCTCCAGGGGTGTCTGAATGAATATTTTTTATTTCGAATTTTATATGCAATTGCATAGAGAACTGCCAGGAAAAATGGTAGCAAAACATAATCGAGTATGGATATGTTTGGGAAAGCACCCATACTTTCAAAAATAAAAGATTCTGGCCATGGCACAAAGTTCGCAGGAGGGAATGTTCACGGCGAAGGCCCTTTGTGCTTCTTATTGAGCTTAGGAGTGCAGTCTTAACTGTCAATTAGTGGAGAGACATGCGGTTTTATTAACTTTATTTTTATGTGTGGCATCACTGGTATATTGAGTTTTTCTGAGACGGGAAGCAGGCAACTTTTAAAAGTGGAAGCGGCTAATGGTAAGATGTTGAAGCGCGGTCCTGACGGCGGCAACTTTTCCATTCAAGAATCGGCGGCCCTGGGACATCGACGCCTAAGCATTATTGACACTTCTGACAATGCTTCCCAACCTATGAGTGATCCATCAGGAAGATATACAATCACTTTTAATGGCGAGATTTTTAACTACCAGGAACTGAGAGAAAAATACTTTCCCGATAAAGGTGACTGGCATTCTCACTCAGACACAGAGGTCCTGCTCCATCTTTTTATAAAGCTCAAGGAGAACTGCTTGTCTCTTTTAAGCGGATTTTTTGCTTTTGCGATTTATGATAAACAAAAGCAGGAATTGTTCCTCGCAAGAGACAGGTTTGGGAAAAAACCCATTCACTATTTCAGAGATGAAAATTATTTTGCTTTTGCGTCAGAGTTAAAAGCTCTCATGGCGTATGATATACCTAAGAAGCTAAATTATACTTCGCTGGTTCAGTACTTACAGCTGAATTACATTCCTCAACCCTTTTCGATACTCGAGGGGGTGAGAAAGTTGGAAGCAGGTCACTACCTTTTAATTAGTCAAAATACTTTTGAGATAAAACCCTATTATGAATTAAAGTGGACTTATACCAATCGTTCAATTGGTTTTGACGAGGCTTGCTCAAAACTAGAAGTGTTGATGGATGATTCCGTAAGAAAAAGGCTGATATCCGATGTTCCGCTCGGCGCTTTTTTGAGTGGCGGTATTGACTCTTCGGTCGTAGTTGCTTTAGCCAGCCAGCACACAAAGCATTTAAATACTTTTTCTATTGGCTATGCAGACAACGTGTTTTTTGACGAAACTTATTATGCCAATCTTGTTGCAAAACGATATCAAACCAATCATACCGTATTCTCTTTGTCTAACCACCATTTCCTTGAGCATATCAATGACATTCTTTCTTACATCGATGAGCCCTTTGCCGATTCCTCAGCAATCCCTGAATTTATTTTAAGTTTTTACACGCGAAAACATGTCACGGTGGCTCTATCCGGTGATGGCGGCGACGAGGTGTTTGCCGGATATAACAAGCACGCTGCAGAATTGAGGATCCGCGAAAAAAGTTTTTTGAACAGTCTCGTGACAGCCGGTCAGCCAATTTGGAAGTCCCTTCCCCAGTCGAGAAATAAAAAGAGCACCAATTTTTTCAGACAGCTCAACCGTTTTGCTGAAGGCGCAAAATTGGACGTAAAAGAAAGGTATTGGAGATGGGCCGGTTTTTTAACGGAGCAACAGGCATGGAATTTATTGACCCCGGGATCCCAAACAAAAATAGATTCAAACGCATTTGGTAATCAAAAAAGAAATCTTCTTCAATATTTGAAAGATGGCGATTCATTAGAAGACTTACTTGCCACTGATATTGGCTTGGTCCTGTTAAGCGACATGTTGGTGAAGGTGGACCTCATGAGTATGGCCAACAGCCTTGAGGTGCGAAGTCCATTCCTTGATCATGAGGTCGTTGATTTTGCGTTTTCCCTGCCAACTTGTTATAAGATTGATAAGAACATGAAGAAGAAAATCGTGCAGGATACTTTCAGGAAATACTTGCCGGCTGAGCTATACAATCGTCCCAAACACGGTTTCGAGATTCCTTTGCTGGATTGGTTCAAAAAAGAACTTCGTGCCATGATAACTGACGACCTGTTAAATGATAAATTCGTTGCTGAGCAAGGGATTTTCGATGCAAGGTCTGTTCATCAACTTAAAGCAAAACTTTTCTCAAATAACCCCGGCGATGCTCATGCTACTGTCTGGGCATTGATCGTTTTCCAAAGCTGGTGGAGAAATTATTTTAATTGATTTGTTTCAATGCCCAGAATTCTTCGTATCCATAATCGTTTAATAACCGGTGGCCCGAGTCTTAATGCACTCTATCTAACCAAATACCTGTCGTCTCAGTTTGAAACGCTGCTGGTAGTTGGTGAAAAAGAAGACCATGAGCAAAATGCATATTTCTTAGCAGAGCAAATGGGGATCAAGCCAATCTTAATCCCGGACATGGGACGCTCAATTAATCCTTTAAGTGACTACAAGGCGTATAAGAAACTTCAAAAAATTATCAGGGATTTTAAGCCTGATATTGTTCATACACATGCAGCGAAGCCCGGAGCAGTTGGCAGGTTAGCTGCAAGCTCATTAAATATTCCCGCCATCGTTCATACTTATCACGGACACGTTTTCCATTCTTACTTTGGAAAGTTGAAAACGAGGTTGATCATTAACACCGAGAGGTTTCTCGCCAAAAAGTCGCATGCACTAATAGCAATAAGTGATAAACAAAAAAGTGAACTGGCTGAAGATTTTCATATAGCAGATGGAACAAAGTTCAAGGTAATACCGCTTGGATTTGAATTAAAAAAATTCTCCGAGGACCAGGATGAGAAAAGAAGGAAGTTCAGAAGGGAATTCAGTTTGGGAGATAATGAAATTGCTATTGGAATCATCGGCCGGCTGGTACCAATCAAAAATCATGATTTGTTTTTAGAAGGGATCAATTATCTCTTAAGCAAAGCCTCAAAAAAAATAAAGGCTTTTATAATCGGCGATGGTGAAACAAGACAAGCCCTTGAAGATAGGGCGAGGCAATTAAATATACGGTTTAGCGATGACCATGATCCAAATGCTTCATTGATATTTACGTCATGGAGAAATGATATTGATGTAATTAATGCTGGCCTTGATATTATCGCCCTTACCTCGCTTAATGAGGGGACGCCTGTAAGCTTGATCGAGGCACAAGCTGCCAACAAGCCCATTGTGTCGACACGGGTCGGTGGTATTAGTGATATTGTCCTGGAAAATGAGACGGCGCTGCTGTCAGAGACGAATGATATTGCATCTTTCCAAAAAAACCTCCTGAGACTGGTAGAGAATGAGGAATTGAGGAATAGCTTCAATCAAAAGGGAGCAGATCACGTTCGGAAAAAATTCAGTGTGGAAAGACTGGCAAGTGACATGTCGAACTTATACTATGAACTGCTTGACAAAGAGAAAATTAAAAAATGAGGCTTTTTAGAAACAGAAATGCAAAAGTAAATCTGGCTGATTATAGCGTTTTGCATGCAGATATGCATTCTCACCTTCTCCCGGGTATTGACGATGGGTCACCTGATATTGAAACTTCCATCGAATTGATCAGGGGAATGCAAAGACTGGGTTACAAAAAGCTGATCACCACTCCTCATATCATGTGGGACGTTTATAAAAATACCAATAGCATCATATTAGAGAAGTTGCAGGAAGTGAGGCGCACATTGGCTGACGAGCAAATCGACATTGAACTTCACGCCGCAGCAGAGTATTTTATTGACGACCATCTGGGTGAGGTAGTGGAACGAAAGGAACCTTTATTAAGCTTTGGGAACAACCTGGTTTTGGTTGAATTTTCCATGGTGAGCCAGCCGTTTGAATGGAAAAAGACGTTGTTTGAAATGCAGATCCAGGGTTATCAACCAGTGATTGCTCATCCTGAACGCTATTCTTACCTTGATCGCAACAAAAATTTCTATGATGAATTGAAAAGTGCCGGGTATCTTTTTCAACTTAACATACTCTCATTGAGCGGGCAATATGGAAATTCTGTAACTGACCTGGCCCGCTACCTGGCCAAAAAAGGGTATTATGATCTTATTGGTACCGATCTGCATCATGTAAGGCACCTTGAAGCCTTAAAAAATCCCTCTGTTTTTTCTTCTCTTCAGCAACTCCTGGATTCCGGAAAGATCCTCAACTCTACTCTCTAGCTAAGCCTCATCAAAGTTGCGCCTAAATCATTATTGGCAGTATACTTGTGCTCCTTACCAGGCATTATAAATGCCATTGAGACACTGAAGCACAGTGATTTTCTGTGTTCCTGTTATTCTGTGGCAATGTATAAAATGGCAATGAGGTTCCCTCATTTACCAGATTAGAAATTTATTCAAAGTTTAAACAATCATTTGGTTTTTTTTTGGGGAAGATGAAGTAATTTTAGACGACAGAAGTTAAAATGATTTTGTATGGCAAGTTTGGAATTCAATAATCTGCTGATCAATAACGCCGATTTTTTAAAGCCCTTCGCAAATAATCTCACCAAGGACTCCGAGACAGCAAAAGATCTGTTCCAGGAGACTTTATATAAGGCCCTAGCGAACCAGGAAAAGTATAATGTCGGTACCAATATAAAAGCATGGCTTTTTACAATCATGCGTAACATTTTTATAAATGATTATCGTCGAAAAGCCAAACAGCAGACCATTTTTGACAACACACCAAACGATTTTCTCCTAAATTATAACCAGGCTGCCGTATTTAACCAGGCAGAAACTGATCTTCGGATAAAAGAGATATACCAGGCCATTCATTTGCTGCCTGAAATATTTAAGACTCCTTTTCTTTTATACTTTGATGGATATAAATACCACGAAATAGCCGACGCACTCAACGAGCCGCTTGGGACGATTAAAAGCCGGATACACTTCGCCCGGAAGTTGCTAAAGGAACAAATTAAGAGGTATTAGAAATTTAGTGAATAACCAGCAAGTAATATTGGTGGATGAGCACGATAACGACCGGGGCTTTATGGAT
Organism: Chitinophagaceae bacterium; assembly: GCA_036002905.1. Classification (GTDB taxonomy): domain Bacteria; phylum Bacteroidota; class Bacteroidia; order Chitinophagales; family Chitinophagaceae; genus VBAU01. Next base: position 2,637 of record DASYSW010000371.1, on the reverse strand, counting down.
AAAATGGAGGCTCATCAAAAAGGTTTGATTCATCGGGCATTTAGCATTTTTATTTTTAATTCGCAGGGCGAAATGCTTTTACAGCAGCGGGCACTCAACAAATACCATAGTGCGGGCTTGTGGAGCAACTCCTGTTGCAGTCACCCCTATCCGGGTGAAGAGATTAAGGAGGCAGCCACCCGAAGATTAAATGAAGAGCTCGGTTTCGAAACTCCCCTCGAGAAGATATTTGATTTCATTTACCAGGTTTCGTTCGAAAATGGATTGGTTGAAAACGAATTCGATCATGTTTTTGTGGGGCACTATGACGGCATCATAAAGGCGAATTCTGAAGAGATCAACGACTATGCTTTTAAATCTATGGAGCAGATAAAGCTGGAAATAGAAAACGCACCAGAAATTTATACTGCGTGGTTCAATATCTCCTTTCCCAAAATTGAGACCTGGTGGCAAGGACAGTTCGCGTAAACAACGGGAATTAGAAAAATCTTTTCTGCGCTCAGTTGTCCTGGTCAAACTGCAAAAACTCTCTTTTTACTGCTTTTAATAAACTGAAGATCTGGGCAGCCTCTATCGCTAACATTACAACCAGCGCAAGGAGCACAAACCACGGAAAATTTATCCTTGGTATGATCACCTGCTCGAATTTTTCATAATACCAACCGGCCAAAGAAATTCCCAACGCAACCCCCGTCAATAGAAATGAGAGAAGAGAATAAAATATTTTAAGGAACATTACCTGGATCGTAGAGTAACCCACTTTGAAATTTTCGAAAATTGCAGCAGGGATTATCAATAGTAACGTTACCCAACTCCAGTTTTTGCCAAACCAGTTGCTGAAAGTTGTATTAAGCAAGAGAATGAGGATTATGGAGACGAGTGACCAGGGAAATAACAGGAACCATGAGGCCTTTTCATAACGGCGGGGTGACATATAGCTTTGGTTTTACCGGAAAAAATAAAAAGAATTTCTCAAGTGGGGAAATTCATTGTTGAAGCAGGCAGCAATATTTTTTTATTGGTTGTCTTATAAGGGCTAATGATAAAAAATAGGCACTTTTTGTTAAAAAAGTATTTACATTACAGCGAATTTTGAAAAAGCCTGAGAATATACGATTGCTGCAGCAAGCTATTGCCTGCTTTGACGACACGCAGGCCTACAAACAACTTTTCTTGTTGTTCTACCCTTCACTGGTGCATTTTGCGGTTTCAATTATTAAGTCAAAAGAAGTAGCCGAGGAAATTGTGTCGGACGTATTTATAAAGATCTGGCAAAAACGGCAGCATCTTGAGAAGGTTGAAAACCTGTCATTTTATCTTTTTACTGCGGTTAAAAACAGGTGCATCAACCAGTTTAATGACTTCAAAAACAGGACAGGTGTCAATATCAATGACATTTCCATCGAATTCAAAAGTATCTATCACGACCCGGAACAGAAAATGATCTCAGCCGAAACTATTAAACAAATACAGGAAGCCATCCAGGAACTCCCCCCAAGGTGCCGCTTAATTTTCAAATTAGTTAAGGAAGAAGGCCTTAAATACAAAGAAGTGGCCGAACTACTTCAATTATCTGTGAAGACCATAGAGAACCAGATGTCGCTGGCTTTTAAAAAAATCGGCTCGGCCGTTAATTTTAAACTCCACCAGCTGGCAGTTTTTTCAAAAAATTAAAAAATCAGGACGATGTTTGGGGGTAATGCCCTGAATTACTGTCTTTAACAATATCCATAACTGTATATATGACGATTGACAGATTCTGGGATCTTCTCTCAAAAAAGCATTGTGGTGAAGCGAGTTCTGCTGAACTAAAGGAACTCGAAGACACGTTGCTTGTAAATCCCGAATGGAAAAACACCGCCGATGCACTATCAAATCTCAATTTTCAATCAACCGTTTTTGAAAATAATGAGGAAGCCGAATCTGCATTTGAAACGCATTTAACGAGGATGAAAAAGGCCGACGTTGAGTTTAATGATATCAAACTGAACTATGGCGAAATTGAAACCGGGCGCGGAAAAAGAAATTCAAAAAAATGGCTGATTCGGGCAGGCGTACTGGCGATCGCTGTCATCCTTTTCTTTTTGTTTAAAAATGTGATGGTTACTTCCGAAACGAAGAGCGCGAAGCAAGCAAATTTGAGCCAGGTAACTACAAAGCCAGGCTCGAGGATAACTCAGATCCAATTACCCGATGGCTCGATTGTTCGGCTTAATTCAAGCAGCAGTTTAACCTATGATAAAAATTTCGGGAAAAACATAAGAGAGGTAAGTCTTATCGGGGAAGCATTTTTTGACGTAACAAAAGATTCTTCTCATCCTTTCATAATTCACACAAACGTGATCGATATAAAAGTATTGGGTACAGCCTTCAATGTAAAATCATATCCGGGTGATCAAAACACGGAGACAAGTCTTATCAGGGGTAAGGTTGAGGTAACCCTTAAAAATCGCTCCAATGAAAAGGTCTATCTTAATCCCAATGAAAAATTAGTCGTAGCCAACAATAGTGCATTTGTAAACAAAACATCCGTTAATCAGCCTGGTCAACGCGACGATAAAACCGATATTTCTTCGAAGCTCACCTACGCGGTTCGGCCTTTAACGTATTATCCTGTTGACAGCGCTATCATCGAAA